>JAIRZX010000540.1 GCA_031267005.1 Deltaproteobacteria bacterium | reverse complement strand
AAGCGCGGGTGGAAGCCGGAAGCAGGAACGCTCGGGTGGAAGCCGGAAGCAGGAACGCTCGGGTGGAAGCTGGAAGCAGGAAAGCGTGGGTGGAAGCCGGAAGAAGAAACGCTCGGGTGGAAGCCGGAAGCAGGAAAGCGCGGGTGGAAGCCGGAACCCGGAACGCTCGTGTGCAAGCCGGAACCCGGAACCCGGAACCCGGAACGCGAAGGTGGAAGCCTGAAGCCGTAGACGGGAGTTAGTAGCCCAGACGTTACGGACGGAGCCTTAGAGTTCGTCCCCCCTCCTCGACATGTCGTCAGAAGAGGCCCGGGGTGAGGCGGGGCGAGTCTAAGAGAGGCACGGAGAGGCGGGGTTAGTCTAAGGGAGGACCGGAGAGGCGATGAGAGGCCGGAGAGGCGAGGTGAGTCTAAGGGAGGCCCGGAGAGGCGGCGAGAGGCCGGAGAGACCAGGAAATCTTCGGCCCCTTCGCAGGGAAAAGCGCCCTAGCCTGGGCGATGCGGCGGCCAGCGAGCCGTAGCCGCTCCGATACAGCCAATCCGGCCGGTCAATTACGAGCTGACCGCCGCCAGCATTGAGCCGACGGCGGGAGTCCCGTCCGGAAGCCCTGGGTTGCGCCCGGAGAGAGGGGACGCGTCGGGAGGGCCCTGATCACGAAGGCACCGGATGCGCCAGTGGAGGTACTTTCCGGGCAACGATCCGTCCTGGCGGGGTTGCCCGGGAGACGGCTCCCGAAACGCGGCTTTCCCGGCGACGGAAAAGAACCAGAATCGGGCGGGGAAAGCGGCGGGAGGCGCCCCGGGCGTCCTGGACTTGAAAAGCCCGGAATGATATATTCTGGGAAGAGATGGCGGGTTTGAGCCTCCGGTCTGCCCTTCGGCCGCCCCCCTCGCCGGGCGGCCCGTCCGGCGGGGGCGATTTTTTTGACCCCCCCGCCGCGGACGTCCGGGAACGGCCATGCGCCTCCCGAGGCCTTTCCGGGAGGCGGACGGGTCCTTGTCCGGCCCTTTCGCGGACGTTTTCGGGCTTCGGCAGACGGCTCGGGCCTTGCGGATTTCAGGCCGGCTGAGTTCTTTCGGCCCTTTTTCCGCTTAACCGCTTCGTTTGGGCTGTCTGGTCGCGAAGGCCTTTTGGGGGGCCCGACGAGCCTTAAAGTGCCCCGTGCCGCATTAGGGCGGTCGGAATGCGGGGGCCCCCCGAACGGGGAACGTCCGCCCCGCCCAGCGGCGGCAGCGTGGGCGGGCGCGTCGGCGCCCCGTCCGTGGAGACTTGCTTTTTCAGAGGCGCGGAGGGAAACCCCGGCCGGGATCGACCTCGGGATCCCGCGCCGGGAGGGCGCTTCCGCCAGGAATGCGGAAGGACCCGCGGCCTGGGCTCGGGAAAGGGTGGCTGTCATGGCGATTGGATCAGGTCAAAGCGTGCTTATCGTGGACGACTCCCCGGTGATGCGCCAGATGCTCTTCAAGCTCTTCCAGAACCAGGGCTTCAACGTGGTGGGGCAGGCCCGCGACGGCGAGGAGGCGCTTGTACTCTTCGACGAGCTGAAGCCGGATCTGACTACTTTGGACATCGTCATGCCCAAGCTGAGGGGGACCGAGGTGCTGGAGAAGCTCCTCGAGAAGCACCCCGACTCCAAGATCATAATGGCGTCCTCGGTCTCGGACGCCAGGACCGTTATGCACTGCCTGAAGGTCGGGGCCAAGCAGTACATTATCAAGCCCTACGACGAAGAGAAGGTCATGAGCGCGGTGAGGAAGGCTTTAGAGCTGGGCTGAAGCGCGGTTCCGCGCGGGCGGGGGGGAGCGCGGCTGGCTCGAAGGGCCTACGCGGCCTCCGGCCGGAGGATGACATGAGCGTTACCGACGAAAACCTGGCCGAACTGTTCGAGCAGTACAAGGACGAGGTCCGGGAGACCATCGAGACTCTCGACAACGAGCTGGTGAACCTGGAGCAGGACCCCTCATCGTCCGAGACCATTTTCTCGCTTTTCAGGCACATGCATTCCCTGAAGGGCTCCTCCAAGATGTTCAACGTGGACAACATAGCCACGATCGCCCACCGTCTTGAGGACCTGATGAGCATGATCGACAAGAACAACTCGATCCTGGGGAAGCACCCCAAGGTCGTGGATCTGCTCTTCAAGGGGAACGACATCTTCCGCGACATCATCTCCAGGCTCGAGGAGGACATCGGCTACACCACCATGACCGGCGACCACCTGGCCTTCGTGGGGGAGATCCAGGCGCAGATCGACAAGATAAACCGCCGCGACTCCCAGCTGGTGGACGCTGCCCGAAAGCTCGTAGAGGATCTGGAGAACTTCCTCCCCGGCGTCGAGGAGGCCGAGGCCGAGGTCCTGAAGAAGGACATAGCCGACCTGACCACTGGGCTGGCCCTGGCGACCATGGAGGAGGACGGCGCGAACCAGATACGCTTCAATTACAACGGCGCGGATCTGACCGACAGCGTCCGGACGATGGAGGAGTTGCTCCCCAAGTTCAAGGAAGGCAAGGCAACCCCGGAGGACGCCAAGGCCTTC
>JAIRZX010000661.1 GCA_031267005.1 Deltaproteobacteria bacterium | reverse complement strand
AAGGGAGCGGGCCGTGCCCGCGCCCCCGGCCGGGGCCTCGCCGGGGGATCCGCCGGACCTGGCGGGCCGCGAGCCGCAGGACCTGGCCTTCCTTGAGGGCAGGTGGCTCTCCTCGGTGGACGCCGAGGCCTTGGGCGTGGGCTTCCCCCCCGTCTACGAGTACGACTTCGGCAAGGACGGCAAGGCCGCCGTCACCATCCGCGACCGGGCGGCGGACGGCACCCCGCTCCCCCCCTGCACGGCCTCGTCGGAGGCCTCCCTGCGCCAGGGGGGAATCCTCATGGTGCGTATCGCCACGGGCGGCGCCGTCTGCCCGGGCGACCCTTCGAGGGGCTATCCGCCCCAGGTGCTCGGCTGCTTCCCCGCCGAAGGGGGCGGGCCGGCGGAGTGCATGGTCCTCGAAGAGGGCAGGAAGGTAGCCGGGGCTGTCTTCCGGAAGGCGGGCGTGGCCGGGGAGTCCGGCGACTGAGCCCGGGCGGGTCGCGGCCGCCGCCTTTGCTTCTGGTTAGAACCGGACCGGACCGGACCGGACCGGACCGGATGGGAGTGGACGGGTGTGGACGGGAAGCGTTGCCGGGTCGGTTTCGTCCCCGGCCGCTTCAGTCCCCTCCGAGAGCCCGCCGCGCGGGCTTAAGGCGCGGTTGCGGAATATGCCGCGAACGCGGCCCGAGCCCGTTTCGGTCAGCAGCCGGCCGCGGGCGGACGGCAGGGTCGCTTCCGGGAGCGCCGCTCCTCCTGCTCTTCGGCGCTTATGAGCCGCGGCAGACGCCTCCGGGCAAGGTGGGCGGCGGGCGTCCCGGCTTTGCGGATCGCCGCGATTGCTGTTATGCTCGGGGCATGACGGGACAGTTCCTCGCGTTCACCCCCCTTCCCGGCCGCGCCGTTCCGGGCGGTTCAAGCCGCTCCGGACCGCCCTGCGGACCGGACGGGCCCGGGGACCCACTCGCCTCGGCCTACGCCGCATGGATGCTCGCCTCCACGGCCGCCCGCCGCTGGATCTCCCCGGAGGCGGCGCTCTCCTTGGCCGAGCCCAGGGAGGGGAAGGGCGGAGCCGGGATTTCCTGGCACACGGCCCTTCCGGGGCCCGCGAGGGAACTGGAAGCCCTTTCCGGGCAGGAGAGGGAGGCGGCCGAAAAGGCCGCCGGACTGAGAGCCTCCGAGTTCGCGGAGCTTGCTACGAGGCTCTCCGGCTCCCCGGACCCTTCCGCCAGGGCCGTTGCGAGGACGCTTTCCCGGGCGGCCTCCGCCCTCGCCGCCGGGGCCGCAGGGGACGCCGGGATGCCCGGGCCGGGGAAGGTTTTCGCCGTCGGGGGCGAGCCGGTGCTCGCATGCTGGGTCGCCTTGAGGCGGGCTGAACCCGCCTCAGCCCTCCCGCGCTCTCCCTCCCCGCCGCCTGGGCCGGAGGCCGCCGCGCTGGGGCAGCCGGCCGGGCACGAGCGCGGCACGGGCCCGCGCGGGCTGTTGCCTTTACCGACCCCGCTGGCCGAATCCCCGCAGCCCGCCGCCGCAACGCCACCAGCCACCGGAACCGGAACCGGAACCGGAACCGGAACCGGAACCGGAACCGGAAGCGGAAGCGGAAGCGGAAGCGGATACGGGGCCGGGGCGGTTGCCTCCGCAGCCTTTTCGGCCCTGGCCGCGTTCGTCGTGACGCTCTTAGCGGCCTTCGCCCTCGCGCCGGGCCCCTTCGGCGGCCCGGCGCCGGGGGGGCTTGCCGGGCCCCCGGAGGGGCTTGCCGGGCCCCCGGAGGGGCCCTCGGGCCTCGCCGCCTCCGCCGCCGAGGACGCGCTCCTCGCCGAACTCGCCGATTTGAAGGACCGCTTCGGCGAGAGGCTGGCGGCCTGCCCCCCGCCGCCATCCGAGGCTCCCGAGCTTCCCGAGCCTCCGGACGAGGAGACGGTCCCGACGCTTCCGGAGCCGGAGAGGGCGGACGCGGCTCCGCCCCCCTCCGCGGAACCGCCCGCGCCCTTGGAGGCCGCCTCGCCCGAGCCCGGGCCAGGCGACGAGCTGGTGATTCCGGCCGACGCCGAAGACACCGGCTTCCTCGAAGGGTGCTGGAAGTCCGACGCGGGAATAACGGCGTCCGTCACCGAGAAGCCCTTGTCCATGGTGTATTGTTTCAAAGGCGGCGGCGGGACGCTGCGCGTGGACGAGGTGGACTCCAGCGACAGGGTGATCAAGAGCTGCCGCGCCGGCGTCAAGTCCTCCATCTCTGGCGGAAGGCTCGTCATCCGCGCCGGCGTCGCCCGTTGCCCGGGAGGGGGGGGTTACGACACAAGCGTCATAGACTGCTCCCCCGGCGGCGAGTCGGCGTCGTGCGTCTTGAAAAGCCGACTTGGCCCCCAGTTCCCGACCAGGATAACGCGGGTTGGCGGACAGGGCTGAACGGGCCCGCCCACCCCGCGCGCCTTTGCCGGTTTCGGGCGCAGGCCTGCGCGAAACGGGCGGGCCTTGCGGAGCGCGGCGCCGGCGCCGTCCGCCCCCGGGCCGCCTATCCCCGCCCCCGGGCCGCCTGTCCCACGCCCCCGGGCCGCCTGTCCCACGCCCCCGGGCCGACTGTCCCACGCCCCGGGCCGCCTGTCTCCGCTCCCGGAACGCGCCCGCCGGGGACCAGCCCACCCTTCCCCCGTAGGAGCCCCGAGGCCCCGGCCGGGACGCCTTAGCCTGCCCCCCTCCCACCGGCTGAGGCGTCGGACCCCGGCCGGTGGGAGGGAGCGGGCGAATCAGGACAGGAAACGGTTTAATCGGCGGCCAGGCCGAACGTCCCCGAGTTTGCCATTGCAGCGCAGACGTGACGGCGGAGCCGTTGCGGCTGGGCCATTGGCCGGCGCCATGCAGCAGCGGAGCTCCCGGCAAAACGCCCGACCCGCTTCCTGGAAGGCGCGGGCGAGGAATTGGCCGGGCGGCTGCGGGCAATGATGATTGAATTGGCTTGCCTGTCCTGGTAATATACGGCCATGGCCGGACAGATCCTCACTTACGCCGCCCTTCCCGCGCGCCGCGGCCCGGAGGGCCCGTACCGCCCGGGCGTACCCGGCCGCCCGGGCGGGCCGGAGGACGCACTCGCTTCTGCCGCCGCCGCCTGGAGGCTGGCCGCCGGCGCCGCGGGCCGCGGGATCTCCCCCGAGGCGGCGCTCTCATTGGCCGAGCCCAGGGCAGGGCGCTCCGGCGCCGAAATCGCCTGGCACACCCCCCTGGCGGGCCCCGCCCGGGAGATCGCCGCCCTTTCCGGACGGGCGAGGGTGGACGCCGAGAAGGCCGCGAGTCGGCGCGCCTCCGAGCTGGCGGCGCTGGCGGCCAGGCTCTCCGGCTCCCCGGACCCTTCAGCCAAGGCCGCCGCGAAGGCCCTTTCCCGGTTTGCCTCCGCCCTCGCCGCCGGGGCCGCGGGCG
>JAIRZX010000620.1 GCA_031267005.1 Deltaproteobacteria bacterium | reverse complement strand
CCATATATAGCCGTCGCGGGCGGAGGCCGCTTCCAGGCCTGCAGCCCCGCAGATCCCGGCCCCGCCCGGGCTCCCGGACGGCGCTCTGGGGCGGGGCTTTTTTCCGCGCGCGCCATTGTCTGAGGCTCGGAGGCCTAAGCCCTCTGACGGGCGAGTTCGGCTCCCGGGGCGGCTAGGAAGATTCCGCGTCTAGTCGCAAGTTTCCCGTGTTTCCGCTTCGCAAGTCGAAGGGCAGGGCAGGGGCCCGCCATTCAGTTCCGGTGCCCCCTGCGGGCGGCGTCCGGACGGCTTGTGGCATTCCCGCCGTTTCCGGCCTGCCGACCTTCAGGATTCTCCCGGATTCTCCCGGATTTTCCCGGATTCTCCCGGATTTTCCCGGATTCTCCCGGATTCTCCCGGATTTTCCCGGATTCTCCCGGATTCTCCCGGATTTTCCCGGATTTTCCCGGATTTTCCCGGATTTTCCGGATTTTCCCGGATTTTCCGGATTTTCCCGGCTTTTCCCCTGTGCCCCGCCTTGCCGAAGCGTCCTTTTCCGCTGAGATCCCGAGAGCGAGAAAAAAACTTGCAATCCCACGGGGTTTGCTGTAATTTCTTTTTTCACGCGGATGGCTCGGCCCCTGCGGCTTGGCCTCCGACGCGCCGCTTTCCCAAATACTTAGTTTCGTCTCCCGCCCGGTCGCAAGTTTCGGTCGGATTCGGGCCTTACCTGAAAGGACTTTCCCGCACCGTGATCGTGATATCCTCCAACCTGACCCTTCTTCCCTGCGGCCCTTCGGCCGGCGGATGGTGGTGGCGGAGCGATCTCGACCGCGGTCGAAGGACGGGACGGCCCCCATTCTGACGAGCCCCAAGAGCCGGAACGAACCCCTCTCCAAGCCACGGTCCAAGACAAAACGGACCGTGGTTTTTTTTTGCGTCCTGGCCCCCAGGGCCTGCGGCCCCCAGGGCCCGCTGACGCGAGCCCCCACCCATCCCCACAGGCCGCCGCCGACGACGGCGTAGGCAGTACGGTCAGTCCCGGCCCGGTCCTGTCCGGCCCGGCGCTGTCCGGCCATTCCGGTGCCCCCCCCCGCCGGATCCAACCGCGCGGGCCGTCCCGCCCGCGAGCCTAAGGAGCCTCTATGATAACCTTGACCCAAAAGGCCGAGAAACTGGCGAGCGACCTCCTGACCCCCATAAGCCTCTTCAAGCGGGAGGTGGGGGACCGGGGTGCCGGGGTGCTCCTGGAGAGCGCCGAGGTGGGGGGCCGCTGGGGGCGCTGGAGCGTCTGCGCCTCGGGCGCCCTCATGAAGCTCTCCGCCAGCGGCGGGTTCCTCTCAGTAGAGACCGCGGACCCGGCCCTCATGCCGCTCAAGGGCTACTCCGGGCTCCCGTTCCTCACGGGCCTGAAGAAGGTCCTGGGGGAGCTGGAGATCCTCCCCGATCCCTCCTCCCGGGCCCTCCCGCCCATCACCAGGGCCGTCTACGGGTATTTGGGCTACGGCGCGGCGAGCCTCATCGAGGACAGGCTAAAGCCCCTCATGCCCCCCGGTGACGCCGAGGCGGCCTTCATCCTGCCCTCCGAGCTCTTCCTCTTCGACCACGCCTACGCGAGGCTCCACAAGCTCTCCCTCGCCGGACCCCGGCTCCCCGAGCGGGTGTCCCCCTCGGAGCCGAAGGGGCCATGGGGCGTCCGGGTGACGCCGTCCCGCGAGGAGTTCATGGAGGCCGTGTCCGAGGCCAAGAGGCTCATAAGCGAGGGCGAGCTCATCCAGCTCGTCCTGTCCTGCGCCTTCGAGGACGCCTTCGCGGGCGACCCCTTCGAGGTCTACAGGGCCCTGAGGACGATAAACCCCTCCCCCTACATGTTCCACCTCCAGCTCCCGGAGATAGCCCTCTCGGTCTCCTCCCCGGAGGTGCTGGTCACCTCGGACGGCGGGCGCCTGAGGCTCTGCCCCATAGCGGGCACCCGCCCCCGGGGCCGCGACGAGGGCGAGGACGACCTCTTCGAGGCCGAGCTCGCGGCGAACGAGAAGGAGAAGGCCGAGCACGTGATGCTGGTCGATTTGGGCAGGAACGACCTGGGCCGCGTGGCCAAGCCCGGCACGGTGGAGGTCGAGCGCTTCATGGACGTGGAGCGCTTCTCCCACGTGATGCACCTGACCTCGCAGATCAGGGCGGAGCTCAAGGACGGCCTGGACGAGGTGGACGTGGTGGCGAGCTCCTTCCCGGCGGGCACCGTCTCCGGGGCGCCGAAGATCCGGGCCATGGAGCTCATAGCCCGCATGGAGCCGCTCCCCCGGGGGCCCTACGCCGGGGGCGTCGGCTGGTTCG
Organism: Deltaproteobacteria bacterium; assembly: GCA_031267005.1. Taxonomy (GTDB): domain Bacteria; phylum Desulfobacterota; class Desulfarculia; order Adiutricales; family Adiutricaceae; genus JAIRZX01. The sequence continues at coordinate 7,519 of JAIRZX010000620.1, read as the reverse complement.
GCCTGGACAAGGGAAGGGTGGACCTCGACTTCGGGATAACCTTCCGCGGGGCCTGGATACGGGGCGGCCGCGCCGCTTGGAGGGCCGGGGCGGGTCTGGTGTACGACTCGGACCCCGAAAGCGAGTGGAAGGAATGCCTGGCCAAGGCCGAGGCGGTGCGCGAGGCCCTGGAGGCCGCCGGCGCCGCCGCGGGAGGCGCGCGGGCGAACGGGGCGGCGGCCGGCGGCCAGCCGCTTGACGCGAGGGGGTAGCGATATGTTCCTTCTTATAGACAACTACGACTCTTTCACTTACAACCTGGCCCAGCTCTTCCAGGCCCTCGGGGCCGACCCCCGCGTTGTCCGCAACGACGACCGTTCCCTCCTGTCGCTCGCCGAGGGCGGCGGGCTCGAGCGCGTCTGCCTTTCCCCCGGGCCCGGGCACCCGATCAAGGCCGGGCTCTGCCTGGAGTTCCTGGAGCTCCTGGCCTTGAGCGCCCCGCCGGTCCCGGTTCTGGGCGTCTGCCTGGGCCACCAGGTGCTGGGAGAGTTCGCCGGCTCCCCCGTGGTGCAGGCGGGGAGGATCATGCACGGCAAGGTCTCGCGGATCGAGCATTCCGGGGAGGGGATCTTCGCCGGGCTCCCCCGCGACATGGACGGCGGCAGGTACCATTCCCTCATCGTGACCGAGCCCGGGGGCCCCGGAACCGGCCGGTCCGCCGGCCAGCGCCCCTTCAGGGTGACTGCCCGCAGCCCAGAGGGCGAGATAATGGCGCTCTCCTACGAGGAGCTTCCCTGGCACGGGGTGCAGTTCCACCCCGAGTCGGTGCTGACCCCCGCCGGGAGGGCGCTCCTGGGCAACTTCTTAAAGGTCCCCGGCCGGAAGCCGGCGGACGCCGAAGCGCCGGCGCCCGGCGCCCCGGCCGTCGCGGGCCCCCCCGCTCAGGCCGCCCCGCCCGCCTCTGGCGTCGCGGCCGGCGGTTCCGTCCCTCAGGCCTCCACCTCCTCCTCCTCCTCCACATCATCATCATCATCATCCCCCGTAGCGCCTTCCGGCCCCCCGTCCCTCCAGGAAGCCGCCGGCCCGCCGCTCGCGGCGTTCCCGCTCTCGGCCATCTACGAAAAGGTAGGCTCGCGCGAGGATCTCGGGGACGCCATGGCCCAGCAGATCTTCGAGAGGCTCATGGCGGGGGAGCTCTCCCCCTCCCAGACCGGGGCGCTCCTCCTCGGGCTCCGCGTGAAGGGCGAGACCCCGGGGGAGGTGGCGGCCGCCGCCACTGCGGTGCTGAAGCGGGCCCAGAAGGTGCCGGAGCTCGCGGGCAAGGTCCTCGACGTCGTGGGCACCGGCGGGGACAACCGCTTCTCCTTCAACTGCTCCACGGGGACCTCCCTCGTCTGCGCCGCCTTGGGCCACACGGTCCTCAAGCACGGCAACCGTTCGGTCTCGTCGCGCTCGGGGAGCGCGGACGTCCTGGAGCGGCTGGGCTTCGACATAGAGATCCCACCCGAACGGGTGGCCGAAGAGGCCAGGGAGAAGAAGTTCGTGTTCCTCTTCGCCCCCCACTACCACCCGGCCTTCAAGCACGTGATGCCAGTGCGCCGGGAACTCGGGGTGAGGACGCTCTTCAACATCCTCGGCCCGCTGGTGAACCCGGCCCGGCCCACCCACCGGCTCATAGGCGTCTACGAGCCTGGGCTCCTGGACCTGATGGCGGGGGCCCTGGCCAGGCTGGGCGGGGAAGTCTCCGCAGTGGTGCACGGCGCTGGCGGCTACGACGAGCTGACCCCGATGGGCCCCGCCCAGGCGCGCCTGGTCAGGGGGGGCGCCGTGGAGTCCTTGACCCTCGACCCCCTGGAGTACGGCTTCGCGCCCTGCTCCCCGGAGGATCTCGCCGTGGCTGGCCCGGCCGAGAGCGCCCGGATCCTCCGCGATCTGCTCTCCGGAAAGGGCCCCAGGGCCATGCGGGAGATGCTGGCCTTCAACGTCGGGTTAGCCCTCTACGTCCTCGAGGGGGGCTTGATGCGCGACCGCATGGACGAGGCCAAGGACGCCGTTTCGCGCGGCGCGGCCTCCTCCCTCCTGCCTCCCGGGCCCGCCTGACGGGCGCTCGCGCCGCCGAAAGGCTCCCATCCGCCCGCGAAATGCCGTAAACTGGACACGGGGCCGCCCTTTCCGGGGCGGCCGCGCGGTCCCGGTCGCCGTCGGCGCGGTTCCGGGCCTGGCCGGGGAAGGCCCAGCCCGGCCCCGGCGGCCCGCGTCTCCGGGCGGGTACCGGCCGTGGCGGGCCGGTCCCGTGCGCGGGGAGGCCGGAAGCCGGGGCGGGCCGACGCCGCGCGGGACGGCCGGAAGCCGGGGCGGCCGGGGCAGGACGGCCGGAAGCCGGGACGGCCGGAAGCCGGGGCGGCCGAGGGAGGACGCGAATGCGAGCGAAGGGCATAGCGGCGTTCAAGGACGCCAAGGCAACGGAGATCGACGCCTTGAAGGCGCTGGGGCGCGAGGAGCTGGCGGCGAGGGCCCGCTCCGAGCTGGAGGTCTTCAGGCCGCCTGATTTCCAAAAGGCCCTGGAGGCGGGCTTCGCCAAGAGGGGCCTGGCCGTAATCGCCGAGTACAAGAGGGCCTCGCCGTCCGAAGGCGAGATAGAGATGTCCGTGACCCCGGAGGAAGCAGCCGAGGCTTACGGGGAAGCTGACTGCCTGTCGGTGCTCACCGAGGAATCCTTCTTCCGCGGCGACATCTCCTTCCTCCGCCGCATGAGCCATTGCGGCGCTCCCGTGCTCCGCAAGGACTTCGTCTTCCACCCGCTCCAGGTGCTGGACACCGCCGCCCGCAGGGCCTCTGCCGTCCTCTTCATCGTGCGCCTCATACCCTCCGTGGCGGAACTGCGCGAGCTCATGCTCCTCGCCGCTTCCCTCGGCCTTGCCCAGGTGGTGGAGGTTCTGGGCGAGGAGGATTTGGACGCCGCCCGGAGCGCCGGGGCGGGCATCGTCCAGGTGAACGCCCGCGACCTGCACACGCTCAAGGTCGATTTCCTGGCTTCCATGAGGCTCATAGAGGCGCATCCCCCCCGGCCGGGTGAGTTCTTCATTGCCGCGAGCGGCCTCAAAGACGCCGTCGACCTGAAGCTGGCCCGCCGCTGCGGCTTCAAGGGCGCCTTGGTCGGCACCGCCCTCATGGAGGGCGGCCGTCTGCGGGAGAGGCTCCAGGGTTTTATGGCCGGGCTTAAGGGCGGAGGCCACTCGGACCGCGCGCCGTCCAAAGGCCGCTGGAAGTGACTGCGGGCGGACGGGCTGGCGGATATCGGGACGAACGGACGGCTGGGCAGGAAGTCAGGTTGGCAGGTTATCGGGGACCGGGGAGCCGGGGAGTGAGAGAGCCAAGGGGGAAGTCGGGGAGCCGGGGGTTAGAGAGCCAAGGAGGAAGTCGGGGAGCCGGGGAATCAGAAAGGCAAGCAGGTTAGGAATCATTGAGCCTGGTAATCAAAATGGCAGTCAAGTTAGGAATTGTGGAGTCGGGGATTCAGAAAGTCTGGCAGGCTGGTAATCAGGAAGCCAAGGAATCAGGAAGCCAGGTAGGCTGGGAAGCTGGGAGCAAGGGAGTCAAGGGAGTCAAGGGAGTCAAGAAGTCGGGGGGACGGGCTTGGGGACGGAGGCGCGTTTCCGGCTTGCGGAACCCAGCAGTTTTTTTGCGGCGACGGGTTTACCCGCGCCGAAGGTTTTTCCACGCGCCATTTTTTTTCCGTACCGTTAAGGAACCAGACGGCCTCATGAAGGACGCCCCTAACACTAAGCCCGCAGTTTCCGGCCCGGACGAGGGGCCGGGACCGGCAGGCTCACCTCCGCTCCTGAAGTTCTGCGGGATCCGCTCCAGCGGGGACGCCCTCCTCGCCGAGAGCCTGGGAGCGGATCTCGCCGGGTTCATATTCCATCCCGGGAGCCCCAGGCACCTGACGCCTTCCGCCGCCGCCGCTGCGGATTCCGGCTCTTTGGCGAGGGTGGGCGTGTTCGTAAGGCAAAAGGCCCAGGAAATTTTGGAGATCATGGAGGAGGCCCGGCTTGATCTGGCGCAGTTCCACGGCCCCCAGACGCTCAAGGACGCGTCCGCCGTAGGCCCGGGACGCGTTTTGCGGGTGATCTGGCCGGAGAGGCATGCCTCCGCCGGCTCCCTCATGGCCGAACTCTCGGAATGGGGGGGCGCCTCTAGGATGTTCCTGTTCGACGCGGGGCTCTCCGGAGGGGGCCACGGCAGGGCGCCGGGCCGAGGAGGCGCGGGCGGGAGCGCCGGCGGACCGCTCTCCTTCCTGGAATTCGCCGGGAAGCCCTCGCTTCTGGCCGGCGGCCTCGGGCCGGAGAGCCTTGGCAATTTCCCGGATCCGTCCGGGTTCCGGTACCTGGCCGGCTTCGACGTCAACTCGGGTGCTGAGTCCTCCCCGGGCGTTAAGGATCACGGGCTGATGGCCCAGGCGGCTTCAAAGGCCAGGGGCATCTCCGTGCGGGGACGCGGGGGGCTGGACAGGGATTCCTTGAGGGCGCCACCGCGCTCGGGCCGGAGCGGTCCTTAGCGGGCGGGCGAGCGGGAACCGGGATATTCCGGCGGGAGGCGCCCGGAGGAGGTTCGGCCCGGACGTTCCGTCCCGCGGCGAGCCGCCGCTTGAGGGCGTCCTTACGGGATCCCGGGCTCCCAGGCAACTGGAACGCTGGGCCTACTGGCCGCCGGAACGCCTGGCCGCCGGAACGCCTGAATGCCTGAATGCAGGGCCGAAGGGCCAGGACCAAAACCGTGCTTGACAAGACCGGACGCGAAGAAGAACATTCCCTTTCGGCCAGCCGCAGGACGTTTGCGGCGGCTCCGGGCCCGCAAGGCGGCCGGGACGCCTCGGGACGCCTCGGGTGGCCGCCGGCCAGCCGGGGGAAGGGCACGGAAGGCGGGGCGGCGCGGATTGCAGGCCGCGGGCCGAAGGGCGCCGGCGGGCGGAGGCGCCGCTGGCGCGGATACGGGGGACAGCATTATGGACGCGTATTTCGGGGATTTCGGGGGGCAGTTCGTGCCCGAGCTCCTCATGCCGCCTTTGAACGAACTGGAAGAGGCCATGGGGCGCTTCTTCGGCGACCCCGCCTTCACGGGAGAGCTGGACGGCCTCCTTTCCGGCTACGCCGGGAGGCCCACGCCGCTCACCTTCTGCCCGAGCCTCTCGGAGAGGCTCGGGGTGGAGCTGTGGCTCAAGCGGGAGGACCTGCTCCACACCGGGGCCCACAAGATAAACAACACCCTGGGACAGGCGCTCCTGGCCAAGGCCATGGGCAAGTCGCGGCTGGTGGCCGAGACCGGGGCCGGCCAGCCGGGGGTGGCGACGGCCGTCGCCGCCGCGCGGCTGGGCCTGGACGCCGTGGTCTACATGGGGGCCGTGGACGTGGAGCGCCAGTCGGTGAACGTCGCGCGGATGAGGCTTTTGGGCGCGGAGGTCAAATCCGTCGCGGACGGCACGAGGACGCTCAAGGACGCCATAAACGAGGCCCTCCGCGACTGGATAGCCACCCAGCGCGACACCCACTACTGCTTCGGGACGGCGGCCGGGCCGCACCCCTTCCCGACCCTGGTAAGGGAGCTGCAGAGCGTCATAGGCAAGGAAATAAGGGCCCAGGCAATGGAGGCCTGGGGCGGGCCGCCGGATCTGGTCTGCGCCTGCGTCGGCGGCGGCTCCAACGCCATAGGGGCCTTCAGCGCGTTTCTGCCCGACCGGGGAGTGAGGCTCGTGGGGGTCGAGGCGGCGGGCACCGGGGAGCCGGGGTGCTGCAACTCCGCCCCCCTGAACCTCGGGCGGCCGGGCGTGCTCCACGGCCAGCTCTCCATGCTCCTCCAGACGGACGACGGCCAGATCCTGCCCTCGCACTCCGTCTCGGCCGGGCTGGACTACCCGGGAGTCGGACCGGAGCACTCCTTTCTCCAGGCTTCCGGCCGCGCCGAGTATTTCATGGCCGACGACTCAGACGCACTGGGTGCCTTCCGGACGCTATCTTTGCTGGAAGGCATAATACCCGCCCTGGAGAGTTCCCACGCCCTGGGCTGGGTCATCAAAAACGCCCGGTCCCTCGCGCCCGGCTCGAAGGTCGTGGTAAACCTCTCCGGCCGGGGGGACAAGGACCTGGACATAGCGGCCGAACGGACGGGAGAGGGTTTCCCGCCGCCGTCTGGCCAGGGCGGGGGCTGAAGCGCCCTGGAACCGGCGTAGTGCCGAGGCGGGGGCCCGGCCCCGGTCCCGAGGCGGCGTCCCTGGCTCGGTGGAGGGGCGGCTTCCAAGCCGGCGCCGGGAAGAATGCGGAGTCGGGACGGGCTCCGGGGGCCGGGAGGGATGTCGGGGCGGCGCGCGGCCGTTGGCGCGGGCGGAGCGCGGACCGCCTGACGGGGTGGAGATGCCTGGCGCGGAGAGAGTCGGTGGCTGCGGGCACCGGAACTCCCCGGCCCGTTCCCGCGCGGGATTATTCGGATCAGGGTCCGCCCAGGCCCGCGGCGGCCCGGCCGGACGGCTGGCGGTTCAAGCGGGCGGGCGCGGTCGGGCCAGGGGAGCGAGCTCGGGCGGTTCAAACAAGCTAGCCTCGGGCGGTTCAAACAAGCTAGCTAGGAAGGGAAGGTTCCATAATGCGGGACGACGCTCTGGCGGCGGCCATACGCAAAGCCAACGGCGAGGGGCGCTGCGGGCGCATACCGTACGTGACGGGGGGGTTCCCGACGCCGCACGCGTTCTGGGACGTGCTCTCGGAGCTCTGCGACAACGGGGCGGACATAGTCGAGATAGGCGTACCCTTCTCCGACCCCGTGGCCGACGGCCCGGTCGTGGCCGAGGCGGGGAGGAGGGCGCTGGAGGAGGGAGTGACTCTCAGGTGGTTGCTGGAGGGGCTCTCCCGCCGGAAGTTTTCCGCGCCCCTGGTACTCATGAGCTACGCGAACCCCCTCGTACAGTACGGCTGGGCTGAGGCGGCGGGCGCCGCCGCGCCCGGCGGGGGTCCCTACGGCGCGGGGGGAGTCCTCCCGAAGAGCCTGGGGATTCTCGCGTCCGCGGCGAAGGCCGCCTCCGTCGCCGGGGCGATCGTGCCGGATTTGCCGTTGGAGGAAAGCGGCCCCTTCAGGGAGGCCTTTTCGGCGGAGGGTATCGATCTGATCCCGCTCGTGGGCCCCAACACCGGCGCCGCCCGCATGAAGGAGTACCTGCCTTCAGCGCGGGGCTACGTCTACGTAGTGTCCGTGTTGGGCATAACGGGCATGAGGAAGGGCCTCCCCCCGGAGGCCGAGGAGACCTTGAAGCGCGCCAGGCAGGTCTTCGACATCCCGCTGGCCTTGGGCTTCGGCATAAAGGAGCCCTCCCAGCTCGACGGCATAGCGAGCCCCCCCGACGCGGTCATCTTCGGGAGCGCCCTTCTGAGGCACCTGGCCGACGGGGGGAGCGCCAAGGATTTCATGGCGCCGTGGATTTCTGGAAGCTGAATCCGCCAGGCCCCGGCATTGTGCCTCTCGGCGGGGGGGCGCCTCAGAGCGCCTCTAATGCGTT
>JAIRZX010000547.1 GCA_031267005.1 Deltaproteobacteria bacterium | reverse complement strand
ATGTGGCAAGGTTTAGGTCCAACGAGGACGGGTCGTCCCCGAAAGCGTTCATGCTGATCCTAAGCACGTGCGAACGGGGCCACTCGGCGCCCTCGCGCAACCTGTCAATCGCGAGTCCTGAAAAAAGCTCTTTCCTTCCGGCTGCGGCCTGCTCCAGGGTATCGATCAGAAGCGTCTTGCCGAACCGTCTGGGGCGGGAAAGAAAAAGGCGTGCACGGGGGCCGTCAAGAATTTCGCGGACGAATTCTGTCTTGTCCACGTAAACGTAGCCCTTGTTCCTCAGCCGAGAAAAGTCGGCTATGTCGATGCCAATTTCCGGGATATCCGGACCGCCCGCGTTCGTCATGCGTTACTCCGTTGGCGCTCTGTCCGGCCAGGAGCCGACCTGCCGTCAAAGAATTAAACCAGTTTTACTTTAATTGGATGCCGGAAGCAAGCTGAGCGAGAGGCGGGGAGATGCGGACATTGGGGCGTCAGACTTCCAGCCCCGTTTTGCAGGGGATTCCTGACCAGCAAGGGGTTCAGGTGGAACAGCACTCCCCGGGCCGGGAAACCGAACGGCGGGTTCCGCAGCGTCGCCGCGCCTATTCCTGGACGCAAGGGACGCCTTTGAGGCGCTCCGGAGGCGGGCTTCCGGCCGCGGAGGCCTCCAGGCCGCCCAGCCCGCCTCCGGCGTGGCCTGGCGCCCCGACCGGTCCCGCGGCCGAACTGCCCGCGAACCCCTCCGGCCTTGGCCCCAGGGCGACTTTGGACCGATTCGGGGGGCGGCATTTAGGACAGCGGGACACGGGGGACGCTCCAGCTCGTCCCGTGTAAATGTTTCAGGTGGAACCGCGCTCCCCCGGGCCGGGAAACCGAACGGCGGGTTACGGGGCGTCGCCCGCGCCTTTTCCAGGACGCACGGGACGCCTTTGAGGCGCTCCGGAGGCGGGCTTCCGGCAGCGGACGCCTCCAGTCCGCCCCGCCCGCCTCCGGCGGTCCGGGCGCCCCCGTCAGGTCCTGCGGCGGAACTGTGCGCGAACCCCTCCGGCCTTTGCCCCCACCGCTCGGAACGACTTTGAGCTACTCCGACAGCCCCCAGGCGCCCGGGGAAGCCTCCTGACCGGCCCCGGCTTTGGTGAGACAGGGCGCTTGGCCAGGCCAATAGAACTGCGGCCTTGAAGCTGGCTTCCTCAAAGACTGCCTAAGGGTTGCAAAATCCTGCTCCGTTATCGGCCCCCCTGAGGCATTTCGGACCCTATTCGAAGGCATCCATTGATTCCCTAAGGCGCCAGCGGTACTGCCCCACGCCTTCCCGAAAGGCAACCTGACAGTTACTCGCCCTGGCACCCAAGGAGGCGGGGCGGCCCAGTCGAGGTCCCGCCCGGCTACCCCCCCCCGATGGAGGGGCTGGGTTTTTTAAAAAACGGGTCCCCTTCTTAATATTTGAACAAATTTCAATATATATCTTATGTTATAATCATTTATAAAATATTTTTTTTTGCAGATTGGACGCTTCTGACTCCAAACATAACTGTTTATGCCGTAATGCGACTTCAAATTACGCCCGCGAACCCTTATTGCGATCCTTCCCCGATAGGGGACCCGAGACTACTAATTTTCCCGGCGGGAGGGTTAGGCGAGCCTCGATTCCACTCTTTTGGCCAAAATTGCTTTTTGCACGGACATCAAACTAGGGCCGGGCTTACTCCCAAAGCCAAGGGACGGCCCCCATCTCCAAAAGCTCCTCCCTGGACTCCGAAAAATCCTCGTCGCCGTTCCAGCCGTCCTGAGGGCCGAGGAGGAAGACGAGCCCTGAGTCGCGTAAGGCCCCGTGGCCTAGCTCCTCCAGGGTCGCGCCGGCCGTAAACGCGGGCGGAGGCGGCCCGGCGCCCCCGGAGCAGGCCCCGCCGCCGTAGAAGCGCGGGGCGGCGCTCCGGCCGCCGGAGCAGAAGAAGCTGAAGGCCCGCTCCCAGAGGATGGGCAGGGATTTTGAGGGATCCGCGAACAGGTCGGAAGCCTTGAGTTCGACGCCGTCCCGCGAGAGGTTCATCGAAAGGAACCCGTAGGGCATCAGTCCGCCCTCGCCGGGGCCGCTCGTTATGAAGACGACCGACGCGAGCTTTCCGGTGATGAGGTACGGCCCGCCGAAGACGGTCAGATCGGCCCGGTCACCGAGCGCCCGGCAGGCCTCAGGGGAGCCCGCCGCTTTAAGCGCGGCGTCCCTCGCCCGGTCGAAGGCTAAGAGGGCCCTGTCCTTTACGGCCCTGTCCACCGGCCCTCCGTAGTCGATGTCCTCGGGGTAGACGAGGTTCGTTTCCATTACCGCGCCTGGACAGCCGGGGACGGGAACGGCGCCTCTGGATATGTTGGGGCTGGCATGGGGGACCGGCGCCTGAGCCACCTCCGCCGACGGGCCCGGGAGGGGCGCCGGGGCGGGGCCCGTCCCCTGGACGGGAAAGAGATTCCCCTGCCAGAGTACGGCCGCGAACGCGCTGGCGAGGGGGAGTGCCGCGGCGAGGAATGCTGAACGCATCTGGTCTCCTTTCCGGCGGCGAGCCGTAAGGCCGCTGGGCCCCGTGCAGGGGGGAAAGCCTCCGGACTAGGCGCAGGCCGCCTGGGCCGAGCGGGGGCCGCCGCCCGCCCGGAATCCGGGCCGCCGCGCGGGAACGGGGGAAGGCGGCTGGTCAGGCGCGCCAGCCTGCCTGCCTGTCCGGAAACCCCGCCCGGCTTGCGGCGCGGCGCCGAGCGGGGTTTCCGCCGGGCCGCCGCTCCCTCGTGACGCGCTGTCCGCCGGGCCGCCGCTCCATCGGGACGTGCGCCGCAGACGGCCGCGCCAGCGGCGGGGCCGCGGCGGGCGGGACGGCGGGGCCGCGGGGGGCGGGAAGGCGGGGCCGCGGGGGGGAGGGACAGGGTCCTCCCGGAGGGTCGGCGGGCAGCCGAGCCTGCGGGCCCCCGGCCCTACCAGAGCCCGGGGGAGGCGCCCATGGCGATGAGGTCGTTTTTGGGTATGTCCAGCGTGAACGGGCCCTCGCCGAAGGACCATGCCATGTAGGGATCCAGGTTGATCGTGAGCCCCAGCGGGGTCAGGACGGCCCCGCCGAGGGAGTCCAGTGTTTCGCCGCCCGGTTTGAGCGGGTCGGGCAGCGGCAGCGAGGTCCCGCACTGGCCCCCGCCGTAGAGGTAGGGCACGGTATCGTGGCCAACGCAGGAGTCCCTCGCGATCCTCTCCCAGAAAAGCGGGAGGGATCTGGCCTGGTTCATGAAAAGATCTGAAACGGCTATCTCCCGGCCGTCGGCGAAGAGGTTCATGGTTGCCGTGGCGATGCCTCCGTGGGCCCCGCCGGCGTAACCCTCGTTAACGAACAGCACGGAAAAGGTATAGGGGGAGACGCGGTACGGCGAGCTTTGAACGTTAATGTAGTACGTATCCTCCAGGTTCCCGCAGTCCTGGCGCATCTCGTACTCGTCTTCCATGAAAGACTCCTGGCCCGAGCCTTCCCTGTAGTACTGGTCCGCCTTGGCCTTTACGGCCCGATCTACCGGGCCGCCGTCGTCGAAGCCCTGCGGGTAGACGACCGTCGTGCGGAAGAAGGCTTTCGGGCAGCTTTTGGAGTAGGAGAGCGCCTCGGCCTTCACTGCCAGGGGGGCCCCGGACCGGTCGGCCCTGCCGAGGAAGCTCTGGGCTTCGACCTCCAGCCACTGGGCCGGGAGTTCGGCGGTCCATAACGCCGCCGCGAGCGCGATCGAAAGGGCCGCGGCCGCGCGTGGCGCGGAAGATGCCGGAAAACGCATGATCCCTCCTTGTTCTTTTCCCTTTATGGGCGCCCCGGGCGGGGACCTTCCGACCGGTGGCTAGTTCTCCAATCGCCGCCGCGCGGGGCCGAACCTTTCGCCGCACGGGGCCGGACTTGGCGCGGGACCGGAGGAAGCCGGCGGGTCGAGCGCGCCCTCCTGCAAGAAAACCCCGCCCGGCTTACGGCGCTGCTCCTAGCGGGCTTTTCGCCGGGCCGCCGCTCCCACGGGACGGGCGCCGCAGGCCTCCGCCGCTACCAGAGCCCGGGGGAGGCACCCATGGCGACGAGGTCGTTTTTGGGGATGTCCAGCGTGAACGTGCCCTCGGCGAAGGACCAGGCAGCGTAGGGGTCCAAGTGGATCGTGAGCCCCAGCGGCGTCAGGACTGCGCCGCCGAGGGCGTCCAGGTTTTCGCCGCCCGGCTTGAGCGGGTCTGGCAGCGGCAGCGAGGTCCCGCACTGGCCCCCGCCGTAGAAGCTGGGCACGGTATCGTGGCCGACGCATGAGTCCCTCATGATCCTCTCCCAGAAGAGCTGGAGGGATCTGGCCTGGTTCGGGAAGAGATCGGAAACTGCTATGGCCCTCCCGTCGGAGAAGAGGTTCATGACTTGCGAGGCGATGCTTCCGTGGGCCCCGCCGGTGTAACCCTCGTCAACGAACAGCACGGAGACGGTTTTGGGGGAGACGCGGTACGGCGAGCTTTGAACGTTAGAGTAGTACGTATCCTCCAGCCTCTCGCAGTCCTCGTAGACCTCGTACTCCTGCTCCATGAAGGACTCCATGCCAGAACCTTCCCTGTAGTACTGGTCCGCTTTCGCCTTTACGGCCTGGTCTACCGGGCCGCCGCCGTCGAAGCCCTGCGGGTAGACGACCGTCGAGCGGAAGAAGGCCTTCGGGCAGCTTTTGGAGTAGGAGAGGGCCTCGGCCTTCACGGCCAGGGGGGCCCCGGACCGGTCGGCCATGCCGAGGAAGCTCTGGGCTTCGACCTCCAGCCACTGGGCCGGGAGCTCGGCGGTCCAGAAAGCCGCAACGAGAGCGATCGAAAGGGCCGCGGCCGCGCGGGGCGCGGAGGATGCCGGAAAACGCATGATCCCTCCTTGTTCTTTTCCCTTTAAGGGCGCCCCGGGCGGGGCCGGGACTTGGCGCGGGGCCGGAGGAAGCCGACGGGTCGAGCGCACCCGCCTGCAAGAAAACCTGGCCAGGCTTACGGCGATACGCCGAGCGGGCTTTTCGCCGGGCCGCTGCCGCTACCAGATCTCGGGGGAGGCGCCCATGGCGATGAGGTCGTTCTTGGGGATGTCCAGCGTGAACGGTCCCTCGCCGAAGGACCAGGCCATGTAGGGATCCAAGTTGATCGTGAGCCCCAGCTGGGTAAGGACGGCGCCGCCGAGGGAGTCCAGGGTTGCGCCGCCCATCGTGTCCTGGAAGGGCGACGGCGGGAAGGTCCCGCACTGGCCCCCGCCGTAGAAGGTGGGCACGGTCTCGTGGCCGACGCAGGAGTCCCTCATGATCCTCTCCCAGAAGAGCTGGAGGGATCTTGCCCTGTTCGGGAAGAGATCGGAAACGAGTACGGGCCTCCCGTCGGGGAAGAGGTTCATGACCTCCGTTAAAAATTGCATGTGGGCCCCGCCGGTGTACGACTCGGTCAGGAACAGCACGGATACGATTTTGGGGGAGACGCGGTACGGCGAGCTTTTGACGTCATGGTAGTACGTGTCTTCCAGGCTCTGGCAGTCCTGGCGGATCTCGTACTCCTCTTCCATGAAAGACTCCTGGCCCGAGCCTACCCTGTAGGCCTCGTCCGCCTTCGCCTTTATGAGCTGGTCAACCGGGCCGCCGCCGTCGAAGCCCTGCGGGTAGACGACCGTCGAGCGGAAGAAGGCCTTCGGGCAGCTTTTGGAGTAGGAGAGCGCCTCGGCCTTCACGGCCAGGGGGGCCCCGGACCGGTCTGCCCTGCCGAGGAAGCTCTGGGCTTCGACCTCCAGCCACTGGGCCGGGAGCTCGGCGGTCCATACCGCCGCCGCGAGAGCGATCGAAAGGGCCGCGGCCGCGCGGGGCGCGGCGGATGGCGGAAAACGCATTTTCTCTCCTTCTTCTTTTCCTTTGCGGGCGCCCCGGGCTGGGGCATTGCGGCCCGGGGCAGGGTCTAAAAGAGCCGCCGCGCGGGGCCGAATTTTCCTCTGCGTTGGGCCGGCCTTAAGGAAGCGGCCCTGGCGAGGAAGCGGCCCGACCGACCCACTGGCGGGCCCGGGCGGCCCCGTAAGGCGGCGGGGGGCCGGGGCCCGCAGGGCCCGTACGGAAGACCGGTCCGGGGACATTACCGCCCCCAGAGCCCGGGGGCGGCGCCCATGGCTGCAAGATCGTTCCTGCTGAAGTCCAGCTGCGCCCCCCCTTCCGCGAAGGACCAGCCGTCGTAGGGGTTCAGGGACATCGAAAGCCCCCGCCCGGTCAGGTAGGCGTTTCCCAGGCCTTCCAGCTTGACGGCCTTGGAGAGCACTTCCGGGAGCGGCGGGACGCCGCGCGAGCAGCTCGGGCTCCCGTAGAGGCTGGGGGCGGTGTCGTGGCCCCTACAGGTATCCCTGAAGATCCGGGCCCAGAGGAGCGGGAGGGATCCGGCGGGATCGGGGAAGAGGTCCCTCACGGCGAGTTCGCGCCCGTCGGAGGCCAGGTTCAAGGCCACGAAGCCCATGGCCGGATGGATGCCCCCGAAATCCGTCTCGTAACTGAAGAGGACGGAGGCGGCCCTGGAGGAGACCCGGTGCGGGGAACCCGTCGCCACGTCGTAGTAGCGCTCGCTCAACCCGCCGCAACCCCCTTGATTCTCGCGGTGGGACTCCTCGTACGCATCCATGTTTTCCGGGGCCGTCGCCCTGGCCTCGGCTACGTACGCCTCGGCCCAAGCCCTGACGGCCCTGTCGACCGGGCCCCCGCCGTCGAAGCCCTGGGGATAGACTACCCTGACGGGGTAGAACTCTCCGCGGCACCGCCTGTAAGGGACCCGCCCCGAGGCGGAAGCGTCCCGGAACCCCGCGCTCCTGCCGGGACTGCCGAGCATCGAGGCCCCGCCGTCGCCCATCGACTGGGCCGAGGCCGCGCCGCCCCAGAAGGCCGCCGAAAGCGCGATGGAGACTGCCGCGGCCGCCGTGGCCGCGGCGGATGCCGAAAACCGCATGGTTGTTGCCATTTCTTTGGGCCGGCTGCGGGCCCGGCGGCACGTTGCCTTGCCTAAAACGATTTCCCGCGCGACCGGGCCCGGGGCATACGCTATGCAACGCGCGTGTTCATGCGCCGGGGTGCCTGGAAACCGGCTTGGACGTGCAGGAATCCAGGACTTGAGGATCTGATGCTTGAGGGTTCGATGGCTCGAGGTCTTGAGGGCTTGAGGGCTTCGGTCATTCGGGCCTCCCTCTGAATGAGGACCTTTGGCCGCCCCCGCTACCAGAGTTCGGGGGAAGCGCCCATGGCGATGAGGTCGTTTTTGGGGATGTCCAAGGTCAGCTCGCCTTCGGCGAAGGACCATGCCATGTCGGGATCCAGGTTGATCGTGAGACCCAGCTGAGTCAGGAGAGCACCGCCCAGGCCTTCCAGGGCGCCCCCGCCTGGCTGAAGGGGCTCGGGGAGCGGCGGCGATGTCCCGCACGCGGCCCCGCCGTAGAAGTTGGGCACTGTATCGCGGCCGACGCAGGCGTCCCTCGCTATCCTCTCCCAGAAGAGCTGCAGGGATCTGGCCTGGTTCGGGAAGAGATCGGAAACGAGCACGGGCCGCCCGTCGGGGACGAGGTTCATGACCTCCGTTATCAATTGCATGTGGGCCCCGCCGGTGTATGAATCGGTCAGGAACAGCACGGAAACGATTTTTGGGGAGACGCGGTACGGCGAACTTTGGACGTTATTGTAGTACGTATCTTCCAGGCTCTCGCAGTCCTGGCGGATCTCGTACTCCTGGTCCATGAAAGACTCCTGGCCCGAGCCGTCCCTGTAGTACTCGTCAGCTTTCGCCTTTACGGCCCGATCTACCGGGCCGCCGTCGTCGAAGCCCTGGGGGTAGACTACCGTCGAGCGGAAGAAGGCCTTCGGGCAGCTTTTGGAATAGGAGAGCGCCTCGGCCTTCACGGCCAGTAGGGCCCCGGACCGATCGGCCCTGCCGAGGAAGCTCTGGGCGTCGACCTCCATCCACTGGGCCGAGAGCACGCCGCTCCAGAAAACCAGGGGAAGCGCGGCCGAGAGGGCCGCGGCCGCGAACTGGGAGGCTGAAGCCACGTATCGCATTTTGTCTCCTTGTCCCGGGGCCTTGCGGCGGAAAACGTACCGCGTGATTGCGGCGAGGACGCCTCCCCGCCGCGCGGGGCCTCGGTCGGCCCGCCGCGGCGGGGAGGGCGGCGGCGGGGAGGTCAGCGGCGGCCAGCGCGGGCAGCTGAAGCGCCGGGGGCTTCCGGCCCTACTGCCAGAACCCGGTGTCGGCCCCCATCCCGGCCAAGTCCTCCTTGGAGATTTCCAGGACGAACTGGCCTTCCGCCCAGGACCAGGCTTCGTAGGGGTCCAGGCTTACGGTGAGGCCCTGCGGCGTCAAAAGCGCGTGCCCCATGCCGTCCAGTGTGGCGTCAGGGGTGAGCATGTAAGGGAGCGGCGGGACGGCGTCCGAGCATACGGGGCTCCCGTAGAAGCTGGGGGCCGACGCTTTCCCGCCGGAGCAGCCCTCCCGGAAGATCTTGGCCCAGAAGTGGGGGATGGAAACGGAGGGGTCGCCGAAGAGGTCGGAGGCCGCGAGCTCCTTGCCGTCGGGCCGCAGGTTCAAGGAGACGTAGCCGAAAACCGAGTGCGCCCCTCCGTAATAGGCCTCCCATTCGAACAGCACGGAACTCGCCTTGGAAACGGCCGGGGAAAAGCCCTGGGGGGGGCTCCCGGAGGGGGTACCGGTGGTCCCGGCGCTTCCGGTGGTCCCGGGGGCATCGGGGCTTCCGGCGGTTCCGGGGGTATCGGGGCTTCCGGCGGAACTGCCGGGGCCCCCCGGGTGGGACGGGGTGGCGGTTCCCTTGATGCTGAAGAAGCTGTTCGCCAGCGCGTCGCAGTCCGCCGGCCAGCTGACGAGCTCGCCACCCCTCCTCCTGGCGTCGGCGAAGAACTCCCCGGCCCGTGCCTCCACGACCGAATCCACCGGACCCCCGCCGTCGAAGC
Source organism: Deltaproteobacteria bacterium (assembly GCA_031267005.1). GTDB lineage: Bacteria > Desulfobacterota > Desulfarculia > Adiutricales > Adiutricaceae > JAIRZX01. The sequence continues at coordinate 3,736 of JAIRZX010000547.1, read as the reverse complement.
CCTGGGGGTAGGACACCTTGATCCGGTACGGGGTCCCCGGGCAGCCCGGCCCGGCCAAATCCGCCTCGAGCCTGACGCTGGCGAAGCCGCCGGGAGCGGGCGCGCCTGGAGCTGGAGAGCGGGGCCCGGGGCCGCCCGGGGCGGTGGCAACGGGGGCGCCGGGCGGGGCGGAAGCGCCCCCCGAAGCGGCCCGGGCAGCGAGAACCTCGTCCCTGAGCCAGGGCGGTATGGGCTCGGCAACCCAAAGGATGATCAGAACAATTAAAGCCCCCGTTAAGGTGGCGAAGAACACCATCGGGTATAAAAGGCCTTCCGCATAACCCTTCCGCAGGCGGGGCGGCTGGCAGGCCGCCAAAAGCCCGGCGGCTCCGGGGTCATGGGCGGGCCCGTGCGGCGGAGGTGGAGGGGGGGGATGAGCCGTCATCGGTTATTCCCACAGCTCGGGGGAGGCGCCCATCGCTACGAGATCGTCCTTGGGGATGTCGAGGTTGACCGGGCCCTCCGCCCATGACCAGCCGTCGTAGGGATCGAGGTTGAAAGTGATTCCCAGCGAGGTCAGCACCGCGTGCCCCATGCCGTCCAGGGTGGCGTCCGGCGCGAGCTGGGAGGGCAGGGTCGCGGCGGCCCCCGGGCATTCGGGGCTCCCGTAGTAGCTGGGCGCGGTCTCGTGGCCGCCCGTGCAGGTGTCCTTCACTATCCGGGCCCAAAGGAGCGGAAGGGACTTGGCCGGATCGGCGAAAAGGCCGGCCGCGGTGAGCTCCCTGCCGTCGGGGCCGAGGTTCATGGACGCGTACCCGAAGGAGGGGTGCGCCCCGCCCGTGTTGACGTTCCACAGGAAGAGCACGCTGAACGCCTTGGAGGACGGCTTGAAGGGGCCGCTCGCGAGGTCGTACTCGAGGTACTCGAGGGCGACGCAGGTCTCAAGCCCCTTCAGGAAATCCTCAGCCTCCTTCACGGCGTTGGAGAAGAACTCGCCCGCCTTCGCCTTGACTGCCTGATCCACCGGCCCCCCCCCGTCGAAGCCCTGGGGGTACGACGCCCTGACGGGGAACGCCGACTGGGGGCAGTTCCCGGCGGTCACGGACTCCTGGGAGGCAACCGGGCTCAGGCCCTCGGGCCGGGCGGCTTTGGCGAAGAAGGTGCCTTCCTCGGGCTCTATCCACTGGGCGGACAGGGGACCGGCCTGGGACAACGCGATGGCGGCGGCGATCGCCGCCGCGAAAGTCAGTTTGCGCATGCCAACTCCTAACATTACGGCCTCCGGCGGCACGTCTTGGCCCCCAGCCGGGCGGCAGGCAGACGGTACCTTCCGCAGGGCGGCAGGCAGGCGGTCCCCCCAGCCCACCGGGAAAGGCGGGCGTGTGGACCGCTAAGGGTCCCGTAGGAAACTGGAAGGCGTTACGCCGCGCGGGGGGCGGGACCCGGGCGGCCCCGCCCCCCGGGGGCCCGGGGCCGCGGAGGTTTCCGGGACTGCCGCCCGGGAAGCGTTTGCACCTGAGAGCGCGACCGTACCGCTAAAGGATCCGGCGCCACGGAGCGCTTGTCAAGCTCAAAAGCGCATCCGGGGACCAGGCGGTCGGGGCACGGGGGAACGCGGCGCTTCAGGACCCGGCGCAGGGGGGGCGCGGCAGGAAACGGCGCGGGGGGACGCGTCGCGCCAGGGCCCGGCGCGGGGAAAGGAGCCGGACGGCAGGCGCCGACGGCCCGGAAGCCGCCGGAGGCTTGCCCTGAAGCTTCCCCGGGGGTGCCTGGATAAGAGCGCGGTCGCACATGTATAATCGGAGCCAGGTGTTAGCTCGTTTCCCGCTTAACGCTGCGCATGAGGAGGCAGGGGGGACGCCCCGAAACCTTCGCTGCTGCCGCTGGGCCCACGGTCGTTGCCGCCAGCGCATTGGCTATTGCCGGGGGCCCACTGCCGTGGCCGCCAGCGCATTGGCTATTGCCGGGGGCCCATGGCCGTGGCCGCCAGCGCACTGGCTATTGCCGGAGGCCCATGGCCGTGGCCGCCAGCGCACTGGCTATTGCCGGGGGCCCATGGCCGTGGCCGTAGGCACCTTGGCTATTGCCGCAGGCCCCACGGCCATTGCCATCGGGGCCTTGGCTCCCGGCATCGGAGCTTTCCCGGCTGCAGGCTGGGTTCAAGTAATCGGGGATCCGGGGATAGGGATGATAGTTATTTGGGTTTTCGGGGATTCTAAGGATCCCCGAATTCGGCGTTTCAAACGGTTAAGGGGCCCCAGAGCCCAGGAGGAGTTGGTTTTGAAGCATGTTTTCGTGGGGCTGGGCCGCATGGGCTCAGGCATGGCAAGGAGGCTCCTGGACGCCGGGCTCCCCCTGGACCTCTACAACCGCGACCAGGCGAAGGCGCAGCCGTTCAGGGAGGCGGGGGCCAAAGTCCACACTTCCCTCCCCGAGGCCCTCTCTGGGGCCGGGGCCCTCTTCACGATGCTCTCGGACGACGAGGCGCTGAAGGCGGTAGTGAACCGCGAGACCCTGTCCATGCTGGCCCCTGGGGCCGTGCACGTTTCTTTGTCCACCGTGGGCGTCCCGGCGGCCCTGGAGGCCGCGGCGCTGGCCAGAGAGGCGAAGGTCCACCACCTGAGCTCCCCCGTGTTCGGGCGGCCGGAGGCGGCGGCCGCCGGGACCCTCAAGCTGTGCGTGTCGGGACCGTCTGCGGCCAAGAAAACCGTGAAGGCCTACCTCCCCGCAATGGGGGAGATCTGGGACTTCGGGGACGAGCCGGGATCGGCGTGCGCCGTGAAGCTCGCGGGGAACTTCATGATAGCGTCGCTCATAGAGACGCTCTCCGAGGCCTTCTCCCTCGTCGAGAACCACGGGGTAAGCCCTGAGGCCTTCTTCGGGATGATGTCCGGGACCATTTTCGACGCCCCGGCGGTCAAGACCTACGGCAACCTCATATTGAAGGGGGCCTTCGACGGCGCCGGATTCACCGTGGCCCTGGGCGCCAAGGACGCCTCGCTCGTGAAGGAGGCCGCCAGACGCACCCGCACCCCAATGGCCTTCGCCTCCATCCTGGAGGATCGGTTCCTGAGGGCGCTCGCCAGGGGATGGGAGGGGAAGGACTGGTGCTCCATAAGCGCCTTGCAAAGGGAAGACGCCTGGAGCTGAGGCCCGGGGCTGAAGCCTCATGTTGAGACTTGGAGCTGAGACCGGGAGCCCCCGCTCCTGGTCCGTCCTTGCCGGAATCTGGGACAGGGCTACAGTCAACGCCAGGGCTAAAGACAGGCCAAGGCCAGGACCAAGACTAAGGACCAAAGCCATGGCCAAAGCCAGGCCCAGGCCCAAGCCCAGGACTCATGCCCAGAGCCATGGCCAGGACAAGGTCCAGTTCCAGGTCCAGGACTCATGCCCAGAGCCAGAGCCATGGCCAGGACAAGGTCCTGGTCCAGGTCCAGGACTCATGCCCAGAGCCATGGCCAGGACAAGGTCCTGGTCCAGGTCCAACGCCAAGGCCAGGACCAAGTCCAAGACTCATGCCCAGGGCAAGGACCAAGCCCAAAGAACAGACTTAAGAGTTGAACCCGCTGCGAAAACCCACCCTCTAATACACCCGTATAAGGAACCAAGAGAGCGTCGGCACACCAAACTCAAATGGCTTAACACTACAAAGAACTATGAAGGGATTGACTCTTGAAGCTCTCCTCTGTATATTGAAAATTGAGGACGTTAACACCGAAGGAGATAGCATGAATTGGGCTAGCTTTGACGACCAAAC
>JAIRZX010000446.1 GCA_031267005.1 Deltaproteobacteria bacterium | reverse complement strand
CGCCCAGCCTTATTGCCACGGTCTTGGCGAACCACTGGGTAGTGCCTTCGGACGGAGGCTGTTTCAAGGTTTCCATGATATGTCGTTTCTAACCTTGAGGTGATCGTAAGTGCGCGGCTTACCGGAACGGGCAGCGTCTTTCAGCCCGTCTATCCCATCCGAAAGGAACCGTTTACTCCATTTCCTCACCGTGTTGACATGCAGGCCGAGCACATCGGCGATGTCGCAGTCGCTTTTCCATCGTGGCTCATGAGTACTATCTTATAGCGCATGACCTCGCAAAAGGGCGTCAACTGCTTCGAAAGGGCCGCGAGCATGGTGGCCATGACCAAGGCATTGATAATAGGGTGAACAGCTATACGGGCCATACTTAATCTTCTTCTGGCCCTACCATTACGCATAAAACAATTGTTTGCAGCATAATTAGGCATAATTATGCATATTTATACTAACGAGAATTTTTTCAGTTGCACACTCGTTCCTGAGCCTAAAAGGCAACTCCACGGGCAGTGCGTCGTGCTATCCTGAACGTACGGCGGCAGACCAGCGGTCCTGCTCAGGGATTCCAGGGATGTCGCGTCCAACGGCCTCCACCCCCCCACGACACGGGAGTGGCCTACTCGGGCCAGAAGAAGAAGGGCCGCAAGGTCCATATCGCCTGAGTCCTGGGGCAGGACGAAGAAGGACAAGTTCGAGCCCTCCCTCCAACTTGGGCTCTGCGTAGCTATCGTAGGCACCAACGAAAGCGACGTCCACGGCGTCAAGTTCCTCGTCGCCCGCCTGGAGATGCTGGGGATCTAGGCGAAGGTCATCTGGGTCTACAACTCCTACAACACACCCCACAATCGCAAGTTCGCCGCCGGGCACGGCGCCGACTTGGTCACCTCGGCGCACGGAGGCTTGAAGACCCCTCGGGCGACGACGGGAAGCCGACTGGGGCCAAGTTCTCCCTCGCGGAGTTCCAGGACGACGACAAGTGCGCCGTGACCTAAGTTCCCGCAGGGCAGGAAGGCCGTAGCCGGTCCTGTCGGAAACCGCAACGCCGGGAGCCGAAAGCCAGGCGTCACGGAAACCGCAACGCCGGAAGCCGGGCCTGTCGGAATCCGTGTGCGCAAAACCGTTTTGGCGCCCGTCGCTCCAATCAAGCTCTGGCGCCTATTTTCGCCATGGACGCAAGCGGCCGGGGCTTTTCAACCGGGCGCCCGGCATGTTATCTGTAGCGAACGGGCGCGGCAAGGCAAGCGCCTGCCGCGCGCCCCAGTGCCCCCCACGCAAACAGCCGACCGCGTGCCTCCCATGACCTTCCCCGTGTTCCACAAGCCCGCTCCCGCCCGCCGAGCCCCGCGCGGGGAGCCGGAACTGTGGGCGCTCGTGGACTGCAACACATTCTACTGCTCCTGCGAGAGGCTCTTCAGGCCGGATCTGGCGGGAAAGCCCGTGGCGGTGCTATCCAACAACGACGGATGCGTGGTGGCGATAACCCCCGAGGCCAAGGCGCTGGGATTCAAGGGCGGGGACGTCTTCTTCAAGAGGGAGGAGGAGTACCTGAAGGCGGGCGTGGCGGTGTTCTCCTCAAACTACGCTCTCTACGGGGACGTCTCGCGAAGGGTCATGCTCGCCATGGAATCCGTTACCCCTGAGATTTGCCAGTACTCCATAGACGAGTCTTTCATACCGCTCCGCGGCTCGCTCGCGGCCCGGGCCGAGGAGATAGGCCGGACGCTGCACGACCGCGTGGCCGACTGGGTCGGGGTCCCCGTGCGGGCCGGCATCGGGGCCACGCGGACCCTCGCGAAGCTTTCCAACCACTGGGCGAAGAAGATAAGCCGCGTTCTCCATCTCGAGCTCGGGTCCGCCCGCCTGGAAGAATGCCTGGAGGCCACCGCCCCGGAGGACGTCTGGGGGGTAGGACGCCGAGGCGGCGCGAAGCTGAGGGCCAGGGGAGTGGACAACGCGCGCAGGCTCCGGGACATGGATCCGGCTGACGCGAGGACGCTCCTGACCGTCGCCGGGCAGAGGACGGTCATGGAGCTGCGCGGGACGCAGTGCGTGACCCAGGATTTGGAGCCCCAGCCCCGCAGGACCATGATCTCCAGCAGGAGCTTCGGGGCCAAGGTGGAGACCTTGGCCGACCTGAGGGAGGCCGTAGCGTGGCACGCGTCCGCCGCCGCCGCCCGCCTCCGGCGCGAAGGACTGCTGGCCGGCGGGATCTCGGTGTTCCTGGACACCGGCTACCACTCCGGCGACCCCTTCAACACGGGGGCTTCCGCGGCTTTGGCCCGTCCCACTTCGTCCACCACGGAACTCGCCGCGGCGGCTGCGGAGGCGCTCAAGGCGTGCTTCAGGTCCGGGCCCCGCTACGCCAAGTGCGGGGTGATCCTCTACGAGATGGTGTCCCGCGAGGAGGCGGACGCGGCCAGGGGCGGGCTCTTCCGCGAAGAACCGGACCCGCGCTCCGAAGGGCTCATGCGGGCCCTGGACGCCATAAACGCCAAGCACGGCAAAGGCTCCATACGCTTGCTTTCCGAAGGGACGGCCGACCCCACCTGGGCCATGCGCCGCCGGAGGCTCTCTCCCGTGTCGACTACGGACTGGGGGGGGCTCCCGTGCGTGAAGGCCTGAGGCCCTGAGCCCGGCGGGGCAGTCCGGAGCCGTGAGGGGGCCGCCATGGACCGCGGGGGACAGCTCGGGACCGGCTCACGTTCCAAAAAAACTTAGACGCTTGGATCGGCGAATGGAGCCGAATTCGGATTTCCGGGTAGCACCTTTTCCGGGAAGAACCGGGAAAATGATCCCGTTGCGAATACCCGCCCGCGCAACTGCCCCAGCGCATGCATTTCCGCGAAAAGCTCATAAGGCGGGCTTGCCGTTGGACGCCTGAGCCCGGCGTAAGGCATCGGCGCACCCTTATTAGAGCATCAGCCTCTCCTCTGTCCCCATGGCAGGGCTTTTAAAACCCGCGCCTTGAGAGTGAAAGGCCAGCGACATAGGCCGCATCGCAAGCTATGAGCCCAGCCTGGTTAGAGGTGGCAGGATCCTGTGCGGAGGGTGCCCCGGTCACCCGCCTGCCCTCAATAGTCGCCCGCCTACCCTCAATAAAGTTGACAGTGCTTCGCCCGCCCGACGAATGCTACTGCGATGATCAGCTGTCTCTGCATGGTGGCTGAGCACTGGCTGATCGAGTGAGGGTTGCGGCGAATTCAACAAAAGGGTGTTTCAGTGATCAATTGTTCATGGTGCGCGTCAAGGATAATATATAAGGGTTTCCACAAAACCCCAGAAACACAGTTTTACTCCTCTGGGATAGAACATTGGTGTCACGATGGACTTCGTGGTGTCTCTCTCCAGCTTGGGCTGGAAGAATGCCGCTCCTCGGCAGTTTCCTCATTTCATCATCATCCCGTTGCAGTGCCCTGGAGCAGGCGACGGAGGATCAGGGCCGGGATAGTCTATATGGTTGATGCGCATGAACTCCTTCTGCGCCTTAAGTTCAAGCTCGGCGATAAGACTGTAGAACTCGTTTTCCTTATAACCCTGCTTATCGGCCTTCTCAAGCGCGTCGTAATACCGAGCGCCGCTATCTTTGTCGATGTCAACGATCTGATACCCCTGGTTGACCAGTATAAGGTTCATGAGAAGCCTGGATGTCCTGCCGTTGCCATCGAGGAAAGGATGAATTTGAACGAATCTCAGGTGGGCGTAGGCAGCAAGGCAAACTGGGTGATAAGTGTTTTTATATCTGCCGAATACCGCTTTAAAATTATCCATGAACATATCCAGCTCGTCAGGTGCCGGGGGGAGTATGCTCGCGCCGCCGATCATTACATCAACATCACGATAGACGCCTGCATTTTTTTTGTCTATCATTTCATAAAATGAATGGTGCAAATCACAAATGATAAGTAAAAAATGTTTTGCGATCGAGTCAAGAGTACTGTTTCTGGCTATGCTAAGCATCAAATCAAACGTTTTCCCGTGGGAAAGAGTCTCCAAAAGATCGTTAATCCTCTTGCCGCCGACAGAAATCCCGTCCTTCAGCACCAGTCTCGTGTCAACCAGCGAAAGAAAATTTCCTTCCAAGGCGTTTGACGTGAAGGTATTCCTGATACGGAAATAATCGTCAAAGTTCTGAATCTGCTCGGGTGTCGGATGATACCTTTCTGCCAACAGGTTTCGATTCCTGTCTACTTCGGCTAGCAGTACCTGTAAATCCATCTCTTAACCTCCCGTATAGGAATAGTGCCAAACTGAACCGACCGATAAAGGGGTCTGATTCTTCAAGAATTCAAACACATGTGTTCGCTCTTATTATAAAAATTTGTATAATAGAAAAGCTCAATTAAAAAATATTAATATCCGTTCTCAGGAGGGTATACTCTCACCCCTGGTCTCGGATGACCTCCCTCCTAGCCCAGGATCGCCTCCTCCCGACCCTTCTCTCACCTGCTCAAAAATCGCCTCCAGCCAGACATCAGGACCGCCCCACTTGATCCCGTAACCGGATACAAATATTAATACGGACTATATTAGAATTGTATTTTATAACATGCCGTTTGTCAATAAATTTGATCGCAAGCGTCCTAATTACTGTTGGTGCCCTGAACAGAAAAGGTTTATGGCCTCTGAGGCGCCACCGATAGACTGGACACGAATTGCCCTAAATTGGAAATTGGGCACCCAGAACATATAGTGTGAAGCAGCAAAAATCAATATGGCTATAAATATACATAATTATATCTAATTATGCCGCAAAAAAATTTGAGAGGGAGTATGGCTGGGCCAGAAGGAGATTGAGTATGGCCCGTATAGCTGTTCGCCCCATTATCAGTGCC
>JAIRZX010000511.1 GCA_031267005.1 Deltaproteobacteria bacterium | reverse complement strand
CGCACAAGCCGCGTTCGCCGATCACCGCCGTCAGCACCCCCCAGCCCGCCGCCTCGTGGGCGACGCTGCGCCCCGTCTTGTCGGAGAGGGTCCAGCCGCAGAAGCCGTCGGGCAGGAAGCCGCGCCTGGCGGACTCGTGGGCGACCGTCCAGCCCGAGGGCGTGGCCAGCTCCCACATGCCGAAGCCCTCCGGGAGCATGCCCTGCCAGGCCGCGGCGTGGGCTACGCTCCACCCGTCCCGGTCGCGGAGCTCCCACTCGGAGAAGCCCGCGGGGAGGCGCCCCTTCATGGCGGCCAAATGCGCCACGGTGCGGCCGTCGGAATCCGCTAGCCCCCAGTCCCCGAAGCCTTCCCGGAGCTCGCCCTCCCAGGCGGCGACGTGGGCCACCGAGCGGCCCTTGGCGTCGGAAAGCCCCCAGCGCGAAAAGCCGTCCGGAAGCCCCCGGCGCTTGGCGGCCTCGTGGGCCACCGTCCATCCCTCGGCGTCGGCCAGCTCCCACATCCCGAAGCCGGGGGGAAGCGCCCCCCTCCTCGCAGCCACGTGGGCCACGGTAACGCCGCGGACGTCGGCCGCGTCCCAGGGCCCGCCGTAACCGGCCGGGAGGCACCCGTGCCAGGCGGCGGCGTGGGCGACCGTCCAGCCCTGGCGGTTCGCCAGATCCCACCTGCCGAAGCCCTCGGGCAGCGAGCCCTCCTTGGCCGCCTCGTGGGCCACCGTCCAGCCCTGGGCGTTCGACAGCCCCCACCGGGAAAAGTCCCCGGGCAGCGACGAGGTCCTGGCAGCCATATGGGCTACGGTCCAGCCCTCGTTCGTCACCAGATCCCACCGTTCGAAACCGGCGGGCAACCTCCTGGCCTTGGCGGCCTCGTGGGCGACGGTCCAGCCCTTGCCGTTCGCCAGCCCCCAGGCGCCGAAGCCCGGCGGGAGCGGCCCGGCCTTCACGGCCTCGTTCGCCACTGTCCACCCGCTCGAGTCCGCCAAGTCCCAGCGCCCGAAACCCTCGGGAAGCTTTCCCGCTTGGGCCGCCGCGTGGGCGACGGTCCGGCCTCCGGAATCGGCAAGGGCCCATCCGCTAAAGCCCGGGGGAAGCCTGCCCTCGGCTGCGGCCGCGAAAGCCTCCTCCAGGGCGGCCGCATCCGATTCCGGGAGCATGCATGAGGCGCGGTCCCCTGCGGCGGCCAGCGGCGCCCCAGCCTCCGGGCCCGCATCGGCATCTGTCCCAGCCCCAGCCTCCTGGGCCGGGCCAGCCTCGGCCCCCGGCTCATTTTCAGCTTCAACGTCCGCCTCGACTTCAGCCTCAGCCTCAGCCTCAGCCTCGACTTCAGCCTCAGCTTCAGCTTCTTCAGCTTCAGCCTCTGCCTCTGCCTCTTCTGCCGGATTGCCAGCCGCCGCCGCGACATTACCCGCGAACCTTTCCTCCAGCACCAACCCTCCGGCCTCCCCGCCCGCCGACACCTGCAACGTGTTTTCCATTATGAATCCCGCCCGCGTTCCGTCTTCCTGCCCGCGCCCCCTCGCAGGACGCGAACCCAGCACCTTTCATGCCTTGCGGGTACTGTCCCACAGAGGCACCCGCAACGGGAGTCTTGGCGGGGCAACGGGGGGGGCGGCTTTCCGCTGCCCCCGCCGCAAGTTGGGTCCTGCAAGGAGAATTCGGCATTATAAGATCAAAGGCCGCTGTTTGTCTAACCGAATGATAGATTTCAAACAGATGGCCGTGTCCAGACGGGTGCCATTGGAGGACATCGAACGGGATACCTAAAACTCAACGGCGTCTGAGGTTCTCCAGCATAGAAAATAGCTTGCCAGGGAGTACCGAGCATTCAAGGATTCCCAATGGACAGCGGTTCCTTTCTTTCGGAAGTCCTGAAACTGCCAGGATGCCGCACTAAGGCTAAGGCAAGCTATACCGCCAGCCGACAACGATCCCTTGCGGGGACCGCCGGGGAGACAAAGCAAAGGACGTGCCATAGGCGCCGAAAACAGAGTTCCTTGCCCCGCAAGGCCCTAAAGCGAATCCGAACGCAACGATCCGTCCGTCCGCTACTTTTTTACCCGTCTGCCTTCCCTAGCGCGGGCAGAAACTACGTCCCGGAATAATTTCGTTCCGCTGTCTCGAAGCCGTCCTCCTCTAAGGCCGCCCCCGCGCGGGACCGCGCGAAAGCCGCTTCTCCTGCCCCCCGCCCGCGGCCTCGGCGCGGGATACGGTCCTGCCGGAGCTTTCGGCCAAGTCCCAGAGGCTGAATCCCCAAGGGAGGCGTTCGTTCATTGCCGCCTCGTGCGCGACGCTCCAGCCGTTATTGTCTGTCATGTCCCAGAGAGCGAAGTTTTTCGAGAAATGCTTGCATGACGCGAAGGCTATATGGGTTACGGTCTTTCCCCTGCAGTCGGCCAAGTCCCCGCCCTTGAAACCGGCGGGGAGCTTCGCGGGCCTGGCCGCCTCGTGGGCGACGGGCCAGCCTTTCCCGTCGGTAATTTCCCAGCGTCCGAAGCACCCGGGCAACTTGCCGGCCCCCGCAGCGGCGCGCGCGACCGAGTAGCCGCCCGGCCCGGCTGTCTCCCAACGCTCGAGGCCCTCGGGAAGCATTCCCGGCTTCGCGGCCGAATGGGCAGGGGTCAAGCCGTTCGGACCTTACGAGTCCCGCACGGGGAAGTCTTCCGGCAAAATCCCGCGCGCGGCGGCCTTTTGCGCCACTGCGGACCCGTCCTTCACGGCGATGTCCCAGCCTTCGAAACCGGCGGGGAGCTTCCCCGCCGCCGCTGGCTCCTGGCCGGCCGTCCAGCCATTGGAATCAGCCAGATCCCGCCGCTCGAATCTCTCCGGGAGCTTGCCCGCCTCGGCCGCCGTGCGCCCGTCCCGCCAGCTCCCAGTCGTCGAAGTCACCCGGAACGGCGCCCGCCGCTGCGGCGACGCGGTCCGCTGTGCGCCCGTTCCGGCCCGCCATGCTCCAGCCGAAAAAGCCCCCGGGAAGCGGGCCGCGCCGCGCGGCATAGTGCGCTACCGTGCGGCCCTTCCGCTCCTTCAAAGACCGTCCGAAACCCTAGGGAAGGGCGCCGCGCCGGGCGGCGTAATGCCCGCCCGTCCGGCCCGGCCCGTCAGATGCCACCGGTCGAAACCCCCGGGCATCCCGCCGTGTTTCGAGGCCGCCTCCGCCACCGACACACTGCCCTTGAACCGGAGGTTCATGAGCCCGAAACCCTCCGGAAGCTTCCCGGCCTTGGCCGCCGCGTGGCCGACCGTCCAGCCCGAAGGGGTTATCATCCGGAAAATGGAGGGGCAGTCGGGAAGCCCGCCCTTGGCGGCGACGTGCGCCGCCGTGCGTCCTTTGGCGTCCGCGAGGCTCCTCTGGCCAAAGCCAGCCGGGAGCGTCCCGGCCTTGGCCGCCGCATGCGCCGCCGCGCGTCCCTTGGGTCCGTTAAGTGCCACTGTTCGAAGCCCGCCGGGAGCGTCCCCCTGCGGGCCGGGGAGATCACGCCCCGCGCCGCCCGGGCACCGCCGCCACTCCCGCAGGCCCCTCACGGCGGCTCAGGTCCCTCGCGGGGCCCTTGAGCGCCTCGCCCTGCCGAATCCAGCCCGTCATTTGCCGCCCTGCCCCACGAACGCTCTCCCGCGCCAGGAAAAAATTCCTGGCCCCGTGACTGGCCGCCGGGTCCGTAGAGTCCGGCGGAAAAACTCTGCGCTCTCACCATCTGGAGGCGAAGCTGGCCGCTGATACCGTATGTAGTTATAGTTGGCGCCCTGCCCAGGCTTGTCAAGGACATGGGGAAACAGCCTGAGCCCCTGGAGCGGGCAAAGAGGCGGCGCGGAGACCGTCCGGAACTGGGCGGCGACGCGTCCTTTACAACCCAGCCCCGCTCCCAGCAGCCGAAAGGGCCGCTGGCGGACAGGGGCGGTTCCCCTCCCCCCTTGGCGCAAGAAGCGTCCGGAGTACGGGAAATGCCCGCGCTTCCTCTCCTTTGGCCCGGCAGCCCCGGCCCCTGGGCAAGCCGTCAGGGCAATCTTGCGCCAGGCTCCCTTGAATCAGGCGCAACGCGCCTGGCTCCCCGGCTCCCCGGCCTTTGGGGAGTTTCCAGGTTGCCTGGCACTCTGGCGCCCACGGCTCCCGGCCTCACGGGAGTTCCCCGGTTCCCAGCTGCTCTGGCGCCCCTGCACCCCGGCTCCCGGCCCTCAGGGGAGTACCCCGGTTCCCAGCTACTCTGGCGCCTACGGCTCCCCTGGGGCGAACGCGCGCAAACGGCGACTGCATGTTACGGAACCAGGCGGGCGGCGAGGCGGTAACTCCAGGAGCCCGCCCGCCCCGCGCCTAACCGGCACCATGCCGTTCGGCGCTGTTTCAGCCCGCCCGGGATGCACGGGACGGTGCGTCGGCGGGCCGGAACGGGAGGGGCCCCGTTTGCGGGCGCGGCGGCAGGCGAAAGGCGCGGGAAACGACGCCTTGTCAGGCGTCCGCGCGACGACCGCCGTCTTGGGTTTGTCCGCCGCGGGGATTCGTCCGCCTCATGGGTTTAAGGCCTCGAGGACTCCCCGTAACGGAGCCCGTCGGCCGTTGCCTGCGCGAACTGGGTCTCGGGGGATGCCGGGCCCATCGACCTCAGGAGCCCGCGGGCGGCCCTGTCAGCGGCGGCCAGGTCCTCTTTGGCGGTGACGGCGGCCGTGCCTATCCGCGCCCGGCGGCTCAGCGCCGCGAGAGTCCTAGGGTCGTTCCTGCCGTAGGCCCTCGCTCCCAGCTTGGCCAGGGCCTCCCAGGCCGGGCCGGCCTTGTCCCACTCGCCGACGGCGGCGACCCTCTCCGCCTCCTTGATAAGGGCGTCGTGCTCCGGGCGCATTGGTTCCAGCCCCCATGGCGGGATTTCCTCGGCCGAGGCCGGCGGGCCCTGCGCCGAAAGCGGCACCGCGCCCGCGAGAAGGGCCCAGAGGGCGAACGCGGCGAAAGCGGCCGCTGCGGGCCGCGTCGGCGGGCCAAGAACTAATCCAGTCATTAATAACCTCCTGTAGGGCCCGACGGCCTGCGCCCTTCCGGCGGGCGCGGGGCCCGGCCCAAGCCGCCCGTTCCGGAAGCCTAGGAAAAAGCCCCCGCGCCACGCCCCGGCGCGTCAGGCAGTGGTTGCGTCCACGATATCCGCCTCGTTTTCCTTATCAATTGTAAAGAGCTTTTCCAGCTTTTCAGCTTCTTCGTTCTTTTCATTAAGCGTCTTTTGCCTACCCTCCATGGCCTCTCGCTCCTTCGGCGTTGCCGGCTCCCCGTCCCCGGGCCGGCCTTCCCCGGACCCGGCTTGTCCGCGACCGGACTTGCGGCCGTCCTTCCGGGAGCCCTTCCGGGAGCCATGGGCGAACTCAAGCCGGATTCCCGGGGCGGAGCCCGGACAGCCCGCGAGGGCAACAGCCCCGTAACCAGGGGAGCCTGCGGCGACGGCCGCCGTGCCTACCCACGACCGACGGCCCAGCTCCGCGAGCGTCCGCAGGTCGTTCCCGCCGCAGACCCTCGCGCCCGGCTTGGCCTGGGCCTCCCAGGCCGGGCCGGCCCTGTCCCGCTCGCCGACGGCGGCGGCGACCCACTCCGCCTCCTTGGTGGGGGCGCCGTGCTCCGGGCGCACGGGGTCCAGGCCCCGGGGCGGGATTTCCCAGGCCACGACCGGTGGGCCCTGCGCCGAAAGCGGCGCCGCGCCCGCGAGGATGGCCCAGAGGGCGAACGCGGCGAAAACGGCCGTTGCGGGCCGCGACGGCGGGCCAAGAACAAATGGAGTTATTGGAAATCCCCCTGTCGTGCCAGGCTCCCAACGCCCTTCCGGCGGACACGGGGCGGCGGCTTGAGCCGCCCGTGCCGAAAGCTTCGGAAAAAGCCCCCCGACCCGTCCCTGAGCGTCAAGCAGTATTAATGGACCGTAAGTCCTCTTCGTTTTCCTCATGCATCCTCAGGAGATCATCTTTCAACTTTTCAGCTTCCTCGTTCTTTTCATTAATCGTCTTTTGCCTATCCCTCATGGCCCCTCGCTTCTTCGGCTCCGTCGGCACCCTGTCTCCAGCTTGGCCTTCCCCGGACCCGGCTTTTCCTCGTCCGGGTTTCCGTCCGTCCTTCCGGGAGCCTTGGGCGATTTCAAGCCGGATTCCCGGGGCGGAGCCCGGATCGCCCGCGAGGCCCGCAACCCCGAAAACAGGGGAGCCCGGGGCTGGCGACGGCCCCCGCGCCACCACGGCGGGCACCTGGTGGGTGCCAGCCGACGCGGCCTCCGGGGCGGCGCAGGCGAAAGACGAATACAGGGCAGAGCCTTCTGGCGGAGGGCCGTCAAGGCCGGCCGTCAAAGGCGCCGGTCCCTTCGCGATGGCGAAAGCGGCAAGGGCCGCGAAAGCCGCGACGAGCGCGGCGCGGAACATGATCTTCATGGTTTGGACTCCCTTTTATGTCGGAGGCTCCCGCGCGCCGTTCACGG
>JAIRZX010000363.1 GCA_031267005.1 Deltaproteobacteria bacterium | reverse complement strand
GGTTGAGAAGTGGACTTCCGAGATCGACGCCCTCCTCGCGGAGAAGGGGGACGACGGGGAGCTCAACGCCCGGATCGACAAGGAAATAGCAATCAGGACCGGCAAGCTCGCTTTCGTCTCGAGCGCCCTCGACGAGATTGAGGCCCAGTTCTCCGCCTCCCGCGGGGAGCGGGAGGCGGCGTTCGAGAAGGCCCTGGAGGAGCGCGCCAGGATCGTCGAGGCCGGCGGCAAGCCGCGGGGGAAGGCCCCGTCCCCCCCCTCCGGACAAGCCGAAGCCCTCCGCCCAGGTGAACATGACGGACGGAGACTCGCGCATCATGCCCTCCAGCAACAAGGGATGGGTCCAGGGTTACAACGGCCAGGCAATCGTCGTGAGGCGCAGCAGGCTGATCGTCGGGGGATTCGTCAGCCAGAGCGCCAACGACGTCAAGGAGTATCGACAGGGCGATCGAGTCGCTCTCCCGTCTTCCCAGGGGGATAGGCCAGGTGAGGAAGGCCGGGGCCGACAAGGGGTACTACAGCGCCTCGAACGTGAAGAAGCTCGAGGCGGCCGGCATCGACCCGTACATCTCCGTCCGGAGGCATCCGCACGACGAGTCTCCCGAGGGTCTGCTTCCGGGCTCCGACGCCTCGGTTACGGAGAAGATGGGGCACAAGCTGAACGCGGCGCTCGGGAAGGCGTTCTGCGCCATCAGGAAGTGCGTGGTCGAGCCGGTGTTCGGCATCATCAAGGAGAGCGTCGGCTTCAGGGGGTTCTCCTTCAGGGGCCTTAAGAAGGTGGAGCTGGAGTGGTGCATGGTGATGTGCTGCTACAACTTTAAGAGGATGTTCACCCTGGCCGGGAGGTGAAGGTGAAAATCGAGCGCTTGACACGTTTTCACCTCACAATTCTAAAAATGACGCTAGAGCTGTATCTTGTTTCTGGCAAAATCCGGGTTTTGGGGCCGTCTGAGCGAGAGAGTGTCCGGGATGGCGGCGCATTGGCCAAACCCGCTCCGCCATTTTGCTGGAAATTGCTGCCAAATCTAATTTTGGCGCGTCTTAAAACTGGTTTGCGCAACAGGCTCCTAGTCGCCTGGACAGGCCCGCAGGCGGAAACGTTGGGCCGGTTGGCGCCGTTGACTGAAGGAAGAACTCGCAAAAAAGCAGTAAACTCCGCTCGTAGCTCCCGTTCTGGTGTTGGAGCGAACTGTCTCAGGAAAAGTTCCCCTCCGACGGTACCCTGTTGACGGTAGACGGTACCTGACAGGCGAAATGCCACGCCAGCGGGTATCGTTTGCCCCGGTGCGCCGCTCCCCAAAACCCTCCCGGCGGCCGCCGGGCCCGCCTCAGGTTCCGCCTGGACTATCCGTGCCTCAGGAACGCCGGTACGCAGCCAAAGGCAATCGCCGAGGTCAACTCCAGAAGCCCGCCTCCCTCGCCGAAAGGCGTCCCGGCCCCCGCTGCCGCCGCCGACAGCGGCGGCAACGGCAGCGGCAGCGGCAACGGCAACAGCGACCGCCGTTACCAGCAAACGGCTGGCCCGCGCACACGTACCCCGGACTGCGACGGCGGCAACCAAGGCGCACCACGAATCATTTACGGAGGCAACCGGGCAGGCTTTCCGTAAAGCCTGCCGCAAATGTCCCCCGGACTCCCGGCAGCTTCGTTATTCGGGGGAGCCGAGCCTGGGCTGTGCACGCGTTTCCAGCCTCCGGGCGTCAAGCCCCGGAGCTTCGCCTTTCCCTCAGCCGCCGCAAAGGCCGCCGGGCCGCCCTCGGGAAACGGGGCCCGGCGGCTCCCAAAGGACACCAGCGAAAACGGCGCGTCCCTCCGGAAGGGTGCTTGCCTACCCCAAGCCGTCCCCGGGGGAGGGCGGGGGAGGGGTTACGCATGTCCCGTTCTTAATCCTTAAGGCCGTCTCGCGTCCGTTCCTCTTGAAGAGGCCGCCCACGATGTTCCTCTCTTCCTTGCCGATGGCGAGCGACACCAGGACGGGCGTTTCCGAGGCGCCTCCGTATCCCCTCAGGTGAATCTGGTTCATTCCGGACCTTGCCGCCTTGGCCGCCCCCCTGGCGTTTTTCGTAATTTTCAGTTCCATAACGTATGTCATGGAGCCGTAAACAACCTCCAGATCAAGACGGCCGCAGTTCTCCGGTTTCTCAGGGGTGGTTTTGGCCCCGGCCATCCACAGGCAGGTTTGCAACAGGGAACGGTAGTAGCTCTCGCCCTTTTCCACTTGGAGCTTCTCCGCCAGCTTCGCCGCCTTGCTCTCGCCCGAAGGATCAAGCCGGTTCGCGCCAGGTATCTTGCCCATGTTTTTCTTAAGCATCCTGACCAGCGGAACTCTGTTCGCTTCCAAGTGGTCACTGTAATGAATGTCTGCAAGAAGCATAAATAATATGCTTACCATGCCAGTGATATCGCCGGATGCCAGTCGATCGCCCAGTTCCCGACCGGATTTACCGATGGCACCCCAGTCGGAGTTGAAATTCTGGAGAAACAGCTTTGAAACCGCCTCTCGTACCTCGCTGTTGGGATAATCCAGAAGATACACTCCGCCCTTTTTGGACCGAAGGGTCAAGTAGCCAGATTGGTAAAGGAATCCTGCAGGCGAAGTGGCGTCGATTTCCCCGGGCTGACTTGCTTCGCTGTAGTCCATTTCCTGGCCCCGGAACTGGTCAACCGTAAGCGCCCCATCCCGCAGGAATTTCCTGACGACGGTGTTAGATCCTGATGCCATCCAAAAGTTTCCGAATTCTTTTGCCTTGAAGAACGAAAGGACTGAAAAAGGATTGTAAACCACATTTTTCCCGTCAAATGAAAAACCGTCGTAATATTCCTTGAGCTTATTTAAAAGCCCTTCTTCGCTCATTTTGAGTTCAAGGGCGGTGCTGGTTATGAAAGGAGCGAAATACGTCTTCAGTTCTTCGTGGGTATATCCCATGAAAGAGCTGAAATCTGGAAAAAGGGAAATGTCTAGGAGATTGTTGAGCTTAGAAAATACGCCCATCCTTGAAAACTTAGTGACTCCGGTAATGAAGGCGAGCTTGATGTGTTCTTCTTCGATTTTAATCTGAGTATAAAATTTTTGCATTATGTTACGAGTGTCGGAAAGCAATTTCTTATCATAAGTTAACTTGTCCCTGCCGACAAGCTCTATGACGGGGGCGTCGTACTCATCAAAAAGGAGGACTGCCTCTTGGCCGCTCGTCTTGTGGACGTCCTGAAGGAGACAAGAAAAGGCAACAGCGCAATCGTCACTGCGCAAGGGAACCTGATGCCGCTCAGCTATTATTCCGAGTCGCATTATGATTGTATTTTGCAAAAGTACGGTGCTGTCGCTCCCGGCCACAGCGGACATGTCCAACCTGACGACAGGGCATGCTGCGAAATTAAGGGAGCACATATCTTTTTCGGCCGCGAGGCCCTGGAAAAGATCTTTGCGCCCCGAGTAGAACGCATCGAGCGTAGTCACAGTAAGGGATTTGCCGAAACGGCGGGGGCGGGAGCAAAAGACGAACTTGCCAGCGTTCTCAAGGTCAGTGATAAACTTCGTCTTGTCAACGTAGACTGCCTGTTTTTTCCTAATG
>JAIRZX010000185.1 GCA_031267005.1 Deltaproteobacteria bacterium | reverse complement strand
AGGGAGGCGGGGATTGAGGGAGGCGGGGATTGAGGGAGGCGGGGATTGAGGGAGGCGGGGATTGAGGGAGGCGGGGATTGAGGCAAAGTGGCAAAGTGCCGCAGGTTTGCCGCTATCCTTGCGCTCTGCTAATATATAGCTATGCCAGGTCAAATCCTTTCCTACACCGCGCTTGCCGGGAAAGCACCCCCTGGACAGGCTGTTTCCCAAGGGGGCAGGGCGGACGCCCTCGCCTCTGCGGTGTCGGCCTGGAGGCTGGCTTCCGGCGTAGTGCGCCGCGAGATCTCGGCGGAGGCGGCCCTGATCCTCGCCGAGCCCTCCCAAGGTCCGTCGGGGGACTCCGTAGCCTGGTCCACGCCCTTGAAAGGACCCGCCAGAGCGCTTTTAAGCCTTTCGGGCCCGGAGCGGGAGGTCGCCTCCGCCGCGGCGAGGCGGAGGGCGGGCGAGCTCTCGGAGCTGGGTTCCAGGCTCGCGGCGTCGGCCGACCCTTCATCGAGGGCCGCCGCTAGGGTGCTCTCGCGCGTTGCTGCCCACCTGGCCGGAAGCGTCGCCGGAATGCCCGGGCCGGTAGCCGTTTTCTCGGTCGGCGGAGTGCCGGTCATGACGGGCTGGGGCGGATCGGACCGGGTTGAACCGTCCGCCGCGCTCCAACCGCCCGCGCCCTTGAACAGTCCGGCCGGCTCCGGGGCCTCCGCGTCCGTCCCTGCCGCGCCCCCCGTTCCCGCGCCGCCGCGGACTCCCCGGCAGCCCGGCCAGCCCGGGGGAGCGAACGCGCTCCGCGCCTCGCTCTCGGCGCTGGGCGCCTTCGCTTTGGCCGTTCTCCTTTTCTGGCTCCTCGGCCCCTGGTTCCGCGCGGCCGGCGGCGGCGTTCCCGCCGAACCCCCCGAGGACTTCGCGTACGGGGAAGGCACTGGCAAGGAGAACGCGCTCCGCTCCGAGCTGGCGGGGTTGAAGGCCCGCTACAAGGAGACGCTCATGGCCTGCGGCCCGGAGCAGCCGCCTCCCGCTCCCGCCCCGCTTCCCGCGGAGGAGCCGCCCCCGGCGCTTCCCGAGCCCGAAGGCCGCGAGGCGGCGCCTCCCCCCTCGGCCTCGGTCGCCCCCCAGGCGCTGGAGGCTGCGCCGCCCCCCCCGCCGAAGCCGAAGGACGGGGACGAGCTGGCGATTCCGGAAGACGCGACGGATCTGGCCTTCCTCGAGGGATGCTGGAAGTCCGACGCGGGCATCTACAACACTGTTACCGGCGTGCCCATCTACGTCTATTACTGTTTTTCGTCCGGGGGAGGAAAAGCCTCGGTCCGCGTGGACGAGCTCAACAGCCGCGGCGGGAAGATCAGGAGCTGCAACGGGAGCGCCAACGCGACCCTGTCCGGCGGCAAAGTCAGGATCCGTGCCGGCAGGATACGGTGCGGGGGAACCGGTCGCGTCTACGTGCCCAGCACCATAAACTGCTCCCCCAGCTCGGGCGGGGCGGCCCGCTGCACCCTCCAGAGCGACGGCGGGAGGAGGCTCGACACGAAAATAACGAGGCAGGGGAGCTGAGGTCGGCGGTTGGGCGGGCAGGCCGCGAAAGGGGATGCCGGCGGCGGGGGCTGCGCCGCCCGGCCCGGGCTTCCCGGGTCCGTCCCCGGGCAGGTTGCCGCGCTCCCGAGTCTCGTCCCCCCGTCCTTGCCAGAAGAATTATCCGCGATGTCCGGAAACGGACTGGTGCCCTCTGGGTCCGTCTGGGCTTACAGCTCTTTCCCGCCCCGGATTCCAGTCGCCCCGTCGCCGCGAAAAGGACGCCCGCAACCCGGCAATCTCCGGGCGCAAAAACGACTTCGGCCAGCCCGCAGTCTTCAGCTTCGGTTTTCGGACGGCGGGGCCGCCGAGGTGACCGTGACCGTCGAGGTCAAGGGCGCCAGCGGCCGCGTCCGGCAGGCCTGCCGCGCGGAAGCGGATGCGGACTTGGAAGCCGCCGCCTTCCGCGTCCGCTACAGCGGCTCCAAGTGCCCCCGCGGGGGAGGGGTACCCGCCGAACACAGTCGTCTGCGAGCCCGGAGCGGGATGGCCCGCCAGCTGCGCGGGCCAGCCGGATTCCCTAAAAACGGCCCCGGTCACCCTAGTCCGCGAGGGCGGCTGGCCCCGCCGCGCCGAACCCCGCCCGGAAGGACGCCGAGCGTGGGCGCCTTGGCGCCGGGAGCCTTGAAGGGCAACTGGCATCCAAGGCTTCTGGGCTTTGGGGGCTTTAGGCCTTCAGGCCTTCAGGCCTTGAGGGGTTCAGGCCTTCAGGGGTTCAGGGGTTCAAGTTTGGAGGGCTTCAAGGCTTCAGGGATTTAGGACAACGGGGCGGCAGGGTTTCTTAGTTGCAGGTTTTGCGGCAAAGGCGCAAAGGCCCGCAAATTTGCCGCTTGCCTGGCATTCTGTTAACATAAAGCTATGCCAGCTCAGATCCTCTCTTTCACCGCTCTTGACGGGAAAGCCCCTCCGGGACAGGCTGTTGGCCATGGGGGCAGGGCGGACGTCCTCGCCTCCGCGGTGTCGGCCTGGAGGCTGGCTTCCGGCGTAGTGCGCCGCGAGATCTCGGCGGAGGCGGCCCTGATCCTCGCCGAGCCCTCCCGAGGTCCGTCGGGGGACTCCGTAGCCTGGTCCACGCCATTGAAGGGACCCGCACGCGCGCTTTTAAGCATTTCTGGCCCTGAGAGGGAGGCCGCCTTCGCCGCGGCGAGGCGGAGGTCGGGCGAGTTCTCGGAGCTGGGTTCCAGGCTCGCGCAATCGGCCGACCCTTCAACGAGGGCCGTTGCGAGGGTACTCTCGCGCGTGGCGGCCCACCTGGCCGGAAGCGTCGCCGGACTGCCCGTGCCGGTCGCCGTTTACTCGGTCGGCGGCGTGCCGGTCATGACGGGCTGGTCCGGCGCGGAGCGGTTTGAACATTCCGCCGCGCTCCCCCCGCCCGCGCGCTTGAAGCATCCGGCCGCCTCCGGGGACTCCGCGCCCGTCCCGGCCGCGCCACCCGCTACCGCGCCACCCGCTACCGCGCCACCCGTTCCCTCGCACTCCCGGCCGCCCGGCCAGTCCGGGGTATCGAACGCGTTCCGCGCCTCGCTCTCCGCGCTGGCCGCCTTCGCTTTGGCCGTTTTCCTGTTTTGGCCCCTAGGACCCGGGTTCCGCGCGGCCGGCGGCGGCGCCGTTCCCTCCGAACCGCCCGGGGACTTCGCGTCCGGGGAAGGTTCTGGCAAGGGGAACGCACTCAGCGCCGAACTGGCTGGGTTGAAGGACCGCTACATGGAGACGCTCATGGCCTGCGGCCAAGAGCCGCCGCCTCCCGATCCTGCTCCGTCTCCGTCTCCCCCGGAGGAGCCATCCCCGGCGCCCCGCGAGCCCGAAGGCGGCGGCGCTCCGCCGCCTCCTCCCTGGGCCGGGGCCGCCACCCAGGCGCCGGAGGCCTCTCCGCCACCCCCTCCGAAACCGGATGACGGGGAGGAGCTGACGATACCGGAAGGCG
This sequence comes from Deltaproteobacteria bacterium, assembly GCA_031267005.1. GTDB lineage: Bacteria > Desulfobacterota > Desulfarculia > Adiutricales > Adiutricaceae > JAIRZX01. Next base: position 9,359 of record JAIRZX010000185.1, on the reverse strand, counting down.
AGACGGATCTGGCCTTCCTCGAGGGATGCTGGAAGTCCGACGCTGGCATGTTCAGCTCTTATTCCGGGCTACCCGTAACCTTCTTCTTCTGTTTTTCTGCCGGGGGAGAAAGCGCCTCGGTCCACATGGACGAGTTCGACAGCGACGGCGGGAAGGAGAGCAGTTGCCGCGGTGCCGCCAAAGCGACGCTGTCCGGCGGCAAAGTCAGGATCCGGACCGGAATGGTGCGGTGCGAGGGAAAGGCTCTCGCCTACGTGCCCAGAACCGTTAACTGCTCGCCAAGCTCGTCCGGGGCCGCCCCCTGCACCTTCCAGAGCGACGGGCAACCGGTGTTCAACACGAGAATAACGAGGCAGGGTAGGTAATGGCGGCGGTTGGGGGGTGGCCGGGCTCCTGAAAGGGCAAGCCGGCGACGGGGGACGCGCCGCGTTTCCCGGCTCTGGATTCCCTGGACCGTCCCTTGGCTGCCCGCAGGCGGCGCCCGCGGTTTCAGGGCCTCCCTTACGTCCGCCGTCCGGCTCGGGTACCTCACGCCCGTACCCAGGCGGGCCGCCGCGCTTATTGGCCTTGCTCGACCTTTAAAGGCTCGCGGGCCGCACCTTTCCGCTCTTCCGCCGCATCCTCGGCTACGCCCGTTTCTTCCCTTCCTTGCCCGAAGAGCTTTCCCGGCTGTCGGCAAACGGCCCGGAGCCCCCGGGCCGCGTCCGGGCTTCCGGATCCTTCCGCGCGTCGGGTTCCGGTCGCCCCGCCTCCGCGAAATGCCCGTCCGCATCCTTGCAGCGCTTCAGGCCAACAGCGCGATCCGGATCGGGTTGCGGGGGCAAAGGCTTCTCTTCGTTTCAGGAAATCAAAGCCTGTCTTAAAACAATACTCGACCTTCATGCCATTGAGATTCGGCGTCGGCTGGATAGCATGGAAAACCTCCAGGAAGCACCTTCCGCCAAAGCTCCGGCAGCTGAAACTTGCGCGACGCGCCGAAACTTGCGATCCTGCCTGCCGCGAAGCCGCGAATCGCTTTTTTAGTCGGGCAACGCGAAACTCCGCGACATACGCCCATGCGCCGCTCGGAAAGCAAGGCGCTTCAAAATCGCGATAAGATATCAGGCGCGCATTTTTCGCACGGCCTCCGTACGCTGTCGCGCCGACTTGACGGGGTTCGTACCAGCCTGCCTCCGGAACGCGGCTGGCGTTCGCGATGCGCCAGTGCGCCTTGTTTGCAGCAAGATGCCGGAATACATCGTTTGGCGGATGACGCTTTATCGTCCGGATACGGCTCAGAAAGACAGACGGGATCGCCGTACTGCGGTTTCCGCCAAGCGGACGGCCAGACATGGCATTTAAACACTTAAGAAAAACCAGGTTCTTCGAAAAATTCCGGTTGACGTGCGATTCAGGATGTTCGAAAATTATATGGTTAATGATAGATGTTTCGGCACAATTTTACTATTCCTTTATAATCATTCGTAACTGAAAAAATTAATATATGGCGATGAAAGTTTTCAATCATGCAATCATGCAATCAAGCAATCAAGCAATCAAGCAGTGACGTAATGATAATGCTTTTTTTTTGAAACTAGTATCGATATTTGAGTATGCCATTTCCGATATTCAAAACTGCATGGCTTTAATATCACTGGGAAAATTTTCAATATTTTGCATCGCTCGGCTATTACTAAATCGCACTGATTTAAATTTTAGTAGTGAAATATTTATCATACATAATAAATACTACAAATGCATTGACTTTGGAAAAATTCTAAATATAATTGTTCCTGTTATAAACAGAGATCGTTCCGCCCGTGACGCCATCCTCTCGCGCCGCCCGCCAGTCCGTGACAGGAGTTCCCCGTGGATCAGGAAAACAGAGATCCTGCCGATGCCTCCGGAAACATCGCCCCAGGCGGCCGAAGCCGGGAGACGGCTCCCGCCCGGGCCGCTGAAAGCGGGGCTTGCGCCGCACCCGGATGCCCAGCGCCCGAGGAAAGCGGGCACCCGCCATACGATCTCCTGGCGCGGGAGGCCGCGGCAGCCCTCGGCCTCTCGCTCTCTTGGGTAATGGCCGGCCCAGGACGGGGCATCCTCTCCATGGACCCCCCGGGAAGCGCCGCTCTGCTGTTCGTTGACGCCATGGACAAGGTTCGCGGCGTTTCCGGGAAATGGCAGTCGGACGCCTCAGAGGCCCTGTGCGGCCTGGCGGAGGTCCTGAGGAGGCTGTGCAGGGAGGAGAAGATCAAGGTGGCCTCCGCCGCCAGGGCAATCCGCGAGCCCCCTTCCGGAGGCATACCGGAGTCGCTGTCCCGGCTCGCGGCGCTTCTCGATCTGGACGGTTTCCTGGACAGCGCCCACGGATGCTACCGCATCGCTTACGCGTACGCGGCGAATACGTCGGAAGCTGGCGTCCTGCCGGGTCCCCTCCCCGGTTTCTGGCCTGGGCGCGACGGAATGGCGGTCGGACCCGACAGGTGGAAGCGGGAGGCGCGCCAGATCATGGACGGGATAAAGAGGGAACTCGAGGACGATTTCGGCTCGGGGCACGAGAGCGTCTTGGAGGCCGAAAGGATCGGCGGCTTGATTCTCGACGGGGACGGCGGCTTCGGCGACCCCGAACCCGAGATCCTGTCCGGCCTCATCCGCGAGCTCCGGTCCCATCTTGGCCACCAGCTTAACGTCGCGGACAGGCTCCTTTCAATCGGAGACAACGGCAAGGCGAGGGACATATTCCTGAAGGCGCTTTCCTCCGTGCCGCTGGATCCGGACGCCCTGTCGAAGATCGAGCTGCGAGCGCTTGAGGGCCAGGGCCGGGTCAACTTCGCCGACGGCAACGCCGACATGGCGCTCGATTGTTTCCAGAGGGCGATTGAGAGGGCCGGCAAGGACAATTTTTCAGGAGGCGTCTCAGACGTCATGGCAGCCGAGGTGGGCCTTGCTCTCGCCCTCTGCGCGCTGGACCGCCGGGACGAGGCCGTCAAACGCCTCTCGGGCATCGTAAATAAAATTGAAGAACGGATGGGATTCTCCGGGGAACTCACGCTCAAGGCCAGGACCATCATCGCATGCTCCCTGCCCGGCCTGCCCGGGTGACGGCGAAGCGACGCGGCATTCCCCGTTGCCGCCCCGCCCCCCCGTCCATCCAGGCTTCGCTTATAGCGCTTTCGGAACTTCCAAATTATACATCGCTTAATCGCTTTAACTACTTTCGCTATAAGCAAATATTTTCATTATTGTTCGATTTATATACAACTATGTTAACTACTCTTTATTAAATAAATTTAAATTGTGATATTGACCAGAATATAATTGAGAATCTTCAATTCAAATCATTATGCTACCCTATTGGCCCTTCATCCAATCCAGCCTTGCCCTTGAAACGAAACCGAAAGCTCACCCCCGCTCCAGACGGCATTTCATCCCTAACCAGAGCAAGCATTGCCCGTCCATGAAATGTTTTGCCTCCAGCCATTCTGTCATGCTGTCCCGCCGCGTCAGCCACGCTGAACCGCGGACTTGCAAAGGAGAAGTTCCATGGCCCGCAAGAGCACCACTCCAACCGTCGCCACCGGACCCGACGCGAACGCGGCGCACGCAGGCGACATAGGCGAGCTCCTCTCGCGGCTGGAATCCTCGGGCCGCGAGAACGGCCGCTGTCACCCCCTGACCCTCGAGTCGGCTGCGGCCCTGGGCATCGCCGTTGCCGGGACCATGGCAGGGAGCGGTCGGGAGCGCCTTTCCGAGGCAGCCTCGGCAGCCGCCTCCCAGTTCCCGCCCTCTCCGGAAACGTTCCCTGAGCCCCCCCGCCTCTGGCGTCATGATTCGTTCGCCGCCCTGTGCCGGCTTGCCGAGTCGGCAAGGCGGCGGGATGACGCCCAGGAGCCTCGCGAAAGCGTCCTCGCGGATGGCGCGACGGCCGCTGAGCTTGGTTCCGGCGCCGGTTCCGTCGGGTACGTCGGGCGGACCCTCCGCCGCCTGGCCCACGAGCTTGATCACGCGGGGCGCCTGAAGAGCGGCCTCGGCTGCTACCGGATGGCGTTCGGTTGCATCAGGAATCCGTCGGGCAAGGGCGAGCGCCCCTGTCCCATTCCGGACCGCCACTGGCACGAGCACACCGACCTGGAGTGGGACAACTGGAGACATGAGGCGAAGAGTGTCTTTGCCGGGATCCTGCACGATCTCAGAGCCGGGTACGGGGAGGGGCACGTTAACGTCCTCGAGGCCGAGAGACTCCGCGACTTCGTCCTCCGGTGCGATGGCGAGTTCGGCGAACCCGATCCCGAAAGCCTGGCCAGGTTCACGGTCGAGTTCCGGCGCCATCTCGAGCGGGAGCTCGACGAGGCTTCGAGGATGCTGGCCATCTCCAGAAGCAAATCCGCTTTCTTCGCTTGCGAAAGGGTTATGATCGCCACTTTCATGGATCCCCGTCCATACTCCGATCTCCAGGTCCGGGCATGCGCGCTGGCTGGCCGATGGTACTTCACCGACTCACACCCGGTTGCAGCGTACCAGAATTTCGAATGCGCCTGCGAGATATCCGAAGAGGCCGGGGTCGGCCGCGACAATCCCGACGTCCTGGCGGCCGAGGTAGGCTTGGTGCTTTCGAAACAGGCCCTGGACCGAAGCGGGATGGCCGTGCCTAGTTTTTCCAAGTCGGAGCCCTCGTTCCGCCTAAACGATCTGGAAAGGCGCCTAGGCCCCTTCAACGAGTTCACCCTCAAGGCTAAGGCCATCCGGGGATGCAGGCTTCCGCAGCTGACGGTTCGATGAACGCCGCTTCCGCCTCCCCCTCAAGTTCAATAACCCCGCCGCGTCTGTCTCCGGCGGAGTCGCTCGCTAACGTCCGATTCCGGCTTCCCGCGCTTTTCTTCCCCTTTCGCTTCCTTTTCATATAACCTGAATTCCGCAGGTGAACAGATTTCCATCTGTCAAGGCCGCTTCGAATTTTCCTGTTTATCAGCACGGGCGGTTCCCTTCCATCTCTTCGCGCTTATAACGGGAATGGCGGCATGCGCTGGCGCGGGCCCTGCGCCGGAGTTCGGCCAACCCGGAAAAATGCGCCTCCCATAATCAGGCGCGCCGTGATCCCCTCCCGGATCTCCGTTTCTCCGGCGCCGCGGCCTCCCCACGCCTTGCGAGCCGCACCCCGGGCGGGGCCCCTCTCCAGCTTCTGGGAAGATTCGGCGTCGCGGGGGGAGGCATGCCGATCCGCCAGCCCCTGCGACATCAGCCTTGAGGCACGCCTCGAAATGTGACGCAAAGCCTGATTTCCCCGGAGGCGGAGTCTGCCCCCTCCGAGCTCGGGGAAGGCCGCTCACGAGCCGCGAAGGGCTGTTGCGATCCTGTTTCCGGGTCCGCCCGCAAACTCAGGGTCACATCCCGCCGGAGATGTCGTCGTCGTCGTCGGCGGCGGCGGCGGCGGAGGAGGAGGAGGAGGAGGAGGAGGAGGGCACCGCGTGGCGCAGGCCCCGGGCCCGCCGTAGTCCTTCTGCTCATCCGCCACGCCCGACCCCTTCCGTCAAGGCGGCCGGCGGGGCGCTCTCCCTGAAGCTTCGCTCGCCGCCTCGGTTTAGTCAGGTCTATGCCGAGCTTGCCGTCTCCAGGCCCGTCTTGGACGAAATCATTGCGCCGTCCATCCCCTGCCGTCCCGTAGCCCAGGCACGACGGGCCGCCTGACTTGCCGCGCCTCGCCTGGGCCGCGCCTCGCCTGGGCCGCGCCTCGCCCCGGTAATCCGCCCCGCCGCCCTCGCCTAGCCCTGCCCTCGGGCCGGTTTTCCTGGTTATCGCGTTCGATTGCAAGGGTCGGCGTTCCTTGCTAACATCCGGTGCATGACAGACCCGTTTCCCCAGAGCGCCCTCAGCCGGACGCGCGCGCGCGCCCGAACGGCCCCCGAAGCGGCCAGGACCGCCTCCCCGTGCGCAGCCCGTCCCCTTCCGCCGGTCGCGGCTCTTCTGGCGCTCGTTTTCTTCCTCTCGCCTGCGGCGTCCGCCGGGCCACCCGCTTCCGCGTCCCAGGCCGGACAGCGGCTCGCCGTGCCCGAGACCGGCAGGGACACGGCCTTCCTCAAGGGCTGCTGGAGATCCGACGCCGCCGTGGAAGACGTCCGCACTGGCTGGCCCCTGCGCTTCACCTTCTGCTTCGGGGCCAGGGGGCAGGGCGCCTTGAACGTGGACGAGACCGGCCCAGGGGGCAAGGTTTTCGCCAGCTGCGAGGCGCGGGCCGCCGCCACCCTCTCCAAGGGACGCCTGGAGATCCGGGCGGGCGCGGCCCGGTGCCCGGGCACGACCCGCTCTTACGCCGAGACCACCCTCGTCTGCGTGGCCGGGAAGGACGCGAGCGAATGCTTCCTGCGCGGGGACGGGGGGGCGCCCGTCCCGGCCAGGCTCACGCGCGTGGAGGGCAAGGGCTGAAGGCGGCCGGGCTTACGCCCGGAAGCGCTTTTCGCGGGGCATCCCGGCGGGCCCCGGTCCGTTCCCCTTCCGGCGGGGGCAAGCGGCCTTCCTCAAAGCCTTCCCCCCCGGCAAGGCGTCCGCCCGGCAATCCCGCGTTCCGAGCCGGCACCGGCGGACGTCGGCGCACTCCCGCGGGTCGGCTCCCGAAGCATTGGGGTAACCGCTTTCCGGCTGTTAGCTTAAGGTAGCCCCCCCCTTCGAGGCATTCCGGACAATGGCCCTGCAATTACTCGCATATTCCGCATATCCCGCCCCGGGAGAGCCGCCGGGCGAACCGTCTTCCCCCGCGGAAGCCATGGCGCTCGCGGAGGGCGTCCTGGCGCGCGCGCTTACCCCCGGGGCTCTCAAATCCCTCGCCGCGCCCCGGGACGCCGGCGGCGGGTCTGTGGCCTGGACCACCTCCCTGGAAGGCCCCGCCCGGGATCTCGCGTCGACGTCCGGCGCCCGGAGGGAGGACGCCGGGAACGCCCTCCGGAAGCTCGCGGGGGAGTTCTCGCGGGCCGCGGCGAGGCTGTCCTCCGATCCTTCCCCCCGGGCCGGGGAGGCCGCAGGGCTGGCCAAAAGGGTTTCCGTCCTCCTCCTCTCCTCGGCGGCGGGCGCGGGCGGCCACGGGAGGGTCTTCCTCGTAGGCGGCGTCCCCGTTCTGGCCCTTTGGTGGGGCTCGCCGACGTCCCTTGCGGCCCTTTCCCGGCCCGGCCCCCCCGTTGCCGGGGCCGTCCCGCGCGCCGAGCCCGCGACCCCTCCTGGCCCATCCGGCCCGGAGCCCCCCTTCCCGCGCGCGGCCCCGCCGCCCGGCGGCGTTCCCCCGCCCTCCGGAGCCCGGGCGCGGTCGCCCGCCGCGGCCCCCCGGGCCTCGTCCGGCGCCGCGCGGGCCGCCTTGGCTGCCGGCTCGGCCTTCGCGCTGGCCCTCTTTGCCCTATCCCTTTCCTTTCCGGACATCCGCCGGGCGGCGGCGGCCATACCTGCAGAGGACCCCGCCGCGTCACTGGACCACGCCAAGGAGGCATCCCTCCGATCCGAGCTCGGCTCCCTCAAGGTAAGATACCGCGACGCCGTGGCCGGATGCCGGCCCGACGGCCCCGCGCCCCCCGTGGAAGCCGCCCCCCCGGTTCTCCCGGAGCCGGAGCGCGCGGATCTGGACCCGCCCCCGGCCGGCTACGGGCCGGTGGCGCTCGAGGCCGCGGCCTCGCCGCTCCCGCCTCCGCCGCCCCCCAAGCCCAGGGCCAAGCCGAAACCCAAGCCCAGGCCCAAGCCGCCCCCGAGACCCGCGAACGACTGCGGCTGCGGCTCTTGACGGGCCAAGGCCCGAGGGCGTTAACGCCGCCCGCGGGTGCCCGGGCCGCCTGCGGGCGGCGCTTTCGCGGGTGCCGCGCGGGCGCCGTTCAAGGCGGCCTTCCGGATCCTTTCCGGCCCGTTTCCCCTGCGTTCGGACCCGTCCCCGCCCGTTCGGCCGCCATACGGATAACTGCGCCAATAATTTCGAGGGCTTGCCGGGCCGTCCGGATCGACACGGATCTGCAGTTGCGGCCGCCGCAGCGCCTTAAGGCAAACTCCGCCGCGCGTTGCCCCCCGCGGTTTTTCGAAAAGCGCCCAGCTCGGCCAAGACGCGGAAGCTGGCCCGGACCCTCCGGCCCCCGCCGCCCCCGCGTATTTCCCCGAGCCAGGAACCTCAGCCCCGCAAGCCCCTGATCCCGCCGGAAACCCGCGTTCGCGCGACTTTCCCCGGCAACTTTCCCCGGCTTCTTTGCCTTAACCGGCCAGCCCTGCCTTAACCGGCCGGCCCTGCCTTAACCGGCCGGCCCTGCCATCCCGGCCCTGCTGCCCTCCCGGCACCGGCCGCCTCGCGGACACAAGCGATACGGAGACGCTGTGAGATTTCTCAAGTTATGCTACAATGGTGTCATGAAAAACCTGGCAACTCTCGCGACTCTCCCCGGATACAGTCTGCCAGCTCCTGGGTTTTTGCCTTCGGCCCCGGCTTTTAACCTGGCTGGAGCGGGGCCTTTGTTGCTGTTCGGTTCTTCCGGGCCGCCCGAAGCATCCGTCCCGGACCCGGCTAAGGATTCACTTGGTCGTTCCGGAACGACCGTGAGCCCGGAGCCGCCTGGGCCCGCCTCGGCCTCTCATCCTTCCGTCTCCGAGAGCCGTAAGGACCCCGGCGACGACGGCAAGCTGTCCGGGCGCGGCGGCCCCGATGGCTCCGAAGGCCCGGGAGGCCCGGATAGTCCGGATAGCCCGGATAGCCCCGATGGCTCCGAAGGCCCGGGAGGCCCGGATAGCCCGGATAGTCCCGAAGGCTCCGAAGGCCCGGAAGGCCTGGGAGGCCCGAAAAGCCCGGAAAACCCGGGAGGCCCGGAAATTTCCGTTGGTTCCGACGGCTCCTCTGACGGCCCCGGCAAGCCTTCCGCCCGCCCCGAACCTTCAGGCTCCCCCGCCCCAGCCGGTCCTTCAGGGCCCGCCCCCGATCCGGGCGGCCTGCCCGTAGCCGGCATTGTGGCGATTGTGCTCTTCGGGGCGCTCCTGCTCGGCGCGGCTGCATGGTTCTTTTTCCTGTATCCAGAAGCCTCCAGGGCCAGGCAGGCCGAGACCACCCCGGACGCCTCCTCCCCGTCTGCCGTCACGGGCGGCGCTCTCCCCCGTGAGCCTCCTGGCGCCTCTCCGGGCGGCTCGGAAGCCGAGGGGCCCCCTCCGGACGCCCAGGCCGTCCCGGACGTCGGCGGCGCTCCCGGCTCCCGCGACGCCGGTACCGGCGGGGCGGCCAGCCGGACCGGCGCGCCCGGCCCGGAGCTTTCCCGCGACGCCGCGGAAACCGCGGGTGCCGTGCCTCCCTCCGGAGCCTCGCCCGAGTCAGGCGACGCTCGCGGCGGAGCCCGGTCGGACTAGCCCCGTGTCGCGTCCGCGGCGCCTTTGGAACGGCG
>JAIRZX010000484.1 GCA_031267005.1 Deltaproteobacteria bacterium | reverse complement strand
GAAGTGGCCGAACAACCGGGAAGCGAAGGGAGGAGGCCATGGAGGGAAGGGAGCTGAAGGCCGCGCGCGGCCTGGGGGTGTCCGCTTCGGCGGAGTACCCAGGTTAGGTCGAGGAGGAGGGCCGGCGCGGCGGCCTTAAAGATAGCGCGGCTATGGCTTCCGGGGAGCCTCTGTCCGACATGGCCGTGCTCTCTCGCGGCGGGGCCCACTCAGAGTTCCTGGAGCTGGCACTGGGCAGGATGAATATCCCCTTCGCGAAGCGCGGGGCCATGAGGTTCGCCGACAAGCGGCACGGGAGTGATTTCGCGGCGTTCCTGAAGGTCGCCCGGAACCCCGCACGTTTCCCGAGCTTGGCGCTGGTCGCGGCCGCGCTCCCAGGCGCCGGCCTGAAGACGGCGGGCGCCGTCGCCCGCCGGGCGGCGGGGTACGGCGCCAGGGCGGCCCCCATTGCGAAAGGGCCCTTCCGGTCCGAACCACCCGGCCGGGCAGCGCTGGGCTTGCTCCCGGTCCGCGTCTGTCGCGGGTGCGACGGCATGGGGGACCGGCCCGGACTGGTCTTCGGCCGCGACGTCCCCCTGCTGAAGAGGCTGTACAAGGACGACTGGACTTTCCGCCAGGGTGAAGTGGAGTCGGTCCGGGGGATGGCGGAGGCCTCGGGGAGGCTCTCCGCGTTTCTCTCGTCGTTTTTGACAGGCCCTCCGGAAGGGACGCCCGGCGGGGAAAGTGCCGCCGCCGTTTCCCCGGGGCCCCGAGGCCGCCGGGACGCCGCCGTCCCGGGAGGGGATCTCGCGCTCGGCACGAACCGTTCAGCGAAGTGGCTGGAGTGGACGCGCGTCTTTGTCATTTCCGCCGCCGTGGACAGGCTCCACTCCTGCTTAGCTAAGGGCAAGCCCGAGGAGCCGGAGCAGGAGAGGAGGCTCTTCAACGCGGTCGTAGCCAAGGCCAAGGACACTCTGGCCGCCTACTGCCCCCTCGAGCGTGAGGGGCAAGAACTACCGGTCTTTCAAGGCCTTGCCCTCCCGCTTCGTCAGGGGAGGCTCGTGGAGCGCGGGATTAGGTTCCTGGGGGGGGTGCGGAAGGGGGGGCTTTCCGGGCGCTGGCGCCGCCGCGGGGAGCGGCGGGCGCGGGCTGAGGCGCCACTGGTTACCGCGCGGGGGAAGCGGTGACGGGTTCCTGGGGAAGGCGGCGGAGCTTTGCGCCTACGCGGGGGGGAGCTTTCCGCGTTTGCGAAGGGTTCGGCGGAACGGCAAGGGGAAATTACGCCAGGGCACGGGACGGGGCCGGATGCGGGAAAGTTGGCTCTTGCCAGCACGCTGGGGGCGTTCCAGAATGGCCGATGCCCGAGCCAGGTGGGTTTCCGCGCTTTCGGACGCGGCTGACGGCTCCCGGAAGCGGGCGGCGTTGGAAGCGGCGGGGCGCAGAAAGGGTCAGGCCCCGGTGCTGGCTCATGAGGCCTCCGCTTCCGCGCCTCGCGCCTGAAGGGTTCTGCTCCCGAGCCACCCGTCTGAAGGCTCCGCCCCGCGCCTTTGGACTTAAGGGCCAGTGTCGGGCCCTGCGCCTTAAGGCGCGGGTCGCGCGCCCCGCGTCTTAAGGCATTTAGAAGACGACCTCCACTTGGCCCGGGCCTATCACCTTGCCCGAGACGGTCTTCTTGCTGTCCTGGTTCACGACCGAAATAGTCTGGCCCAGCGCCCCGTCCTCCCTGGCCTGGCCCAACGCGGTCACCTTGAGGCCCCCGGACTGGGCTATGATTGTCACCGTCTCGCCCTTCGCGACCATGGCGGTGCGCACCAGATCCCTGTCCCTGACCGGGGAGCCGGCCCGGACGGAGGTCTTGAGCGTCTGGCCGACGGCCTGGGAGGCGTCCTTCAGCGAGCCTTTGGCCCTGGCGAAGGCGGTCCAGCTCTCGGAGAGGTCCTCCTCCCCCAGGACGTGGCCTCTGGGGAGATCGCGGGCGGCCACCAGGGCGGGCACCTGCAGGTCTATCTGGGCGGTCACCCTCACGCGGGCGGCGTCCTGGCCGTTCACCGTGAAGTATACGGTGCCGGAAAGGTAGTTGGGGTTGGACGAGCTCTGGGGGACGAAGCGCCACTCCGCCTCGCCTTCGGGGAGCGCGGGCGGGGAAGGCGATGTCACGTTTAGGAGCTCCCAGCGGCCCGAGGCCCAGGGTTCGGAACGCTCCAGGTGTTCGCTCACGATCCGGCGCAGGAGATCCCTGTCCGGGGCGGCGCCGGTTCCGGTCAGGGTCAGCTGTTCAGGAATCATCCAGCGGGCGTCCTTCACGGGCGCGCCCGACTCCAGCAGTTTCGACTCGAGTTGCTGGCGGCGGAGGGTGAGCTTCTGGCCGGGGGCGGGGCTGGGCCCCAGATCCGCCGCTTCGAGCAGGGCCGCGAGCTCCCGGTCCGCCTCGGAGTCGGAGTCGGGTGCGACGTTCGCTATGTCCCCCAGGAGGATCCTCGGGCCGCCAACGGTGTTGTCGGCGGGCACGACCACCTGGACGCCGGCGGAGGACGCCGCCGGGAAGAGCAAGGCCAAGGCCGCCAGAACCGCGAAAACGACGGCAGCCCCGGCCGCGGGCGTTCCGGGCGCGACCGCTCCGGGTGCGGGGGGCGCGGGGAAGGGGAGGCCCTGAGACGCGGGAACCCCCGGCGAGCGGGCGCCCCGCAAAGGCGCCTGAAGGCGCCCGGGGCCCGCGGCGCGGGGGCTCGGAACATTCCGGGAGGGAGGGGCGGCGGGCGAGCCCGCGTTCTTTTGCCGCCCGGCGGAACGCATGAAGGCGTCCGCGGCTTCCTCCGGGACGGCGGGTGCCTGAGGCCCCTGAAAGGACGAAGGGTCCGCGGCTCCCTTCAGGGCGGCGGGGGCCTTACGCCCTTGAAAGGACGAAGGGCCCGCAGCTCCCATCGGGGCGGCGTGAGCCTTAGGCCCCTGAAAGGACGAAGGGTCCGCAGGGCCCTCAAGGCGCGCAGGACGCTTGGGCGACGAGGTGTCTGCGGGGCCCAAGAGGTCAGTGCGGCCAAAGGGTCCTGCGGGGTACGAAGGGCATTGGATGCCCGTTAGTCCGGCGGGGCCCGCCGGGGCCCGGTCGCGGGGGTGCATTTCTGTCTCCGGTCTGGCGTGTCCCCCGCGGCCTCAGTCAAGCTACCTCTTGAGGTTGTTGGCGATTGCCAGCATCTCGTCGGAGGTGGTGATGGCTTTGGAGTTCATCTCGTAGGCCCTCTGGGCGGTGATCATTTCGACCATCTCCATTACCACCTCCACGTTGGACAGCTCCAAAAAGCCGTGGGCGATGGTGCCGAAGCTCTCCTCGCCGGGGTTGCCGTCGATGGCGGGGCCGGAGGCCTCGGTGGGTTCGTAGATATTATAACCCATGGCGAACAGGCCGGGGGGGTTCACGAACCTGGAGGTGGTTATCCTGCCCTCGGCCAATATGTTCTGCCTGGCGTCCATGGCGGAGATGAAGCCGAAGCGGTCGATGGCGATATGCACCGCCTCCTGGGGCACCACGAACTCGGGGTCCATGGGGTTGCCGTCCTGCGAGACGATTACGCCGTCGCTGTTGAGCTTGAAGGCCCCGTCCCGGGTGTAGTAGAGCTCGCCGTTCTGGAGGACCCGGAAGTAGCCCTCGCCTTCGATGGCTATGTCCAGGGGGCTGTCGGTCTTGACGTAGTCGCCCTGGGTGTGGATCTTGGCGGTGGTGTTTACCTTGGTGCCGAGGCCGACCTGCACGCCCACGGGTATCTGCTGGCCGCCTATCGTCTCGGTGCCTGCGAACTTGTGGGTCTGGTAAATAAGGTCCTGGAACTCGGCCCGGTTCTTCTTGAAGCCCGTGGTGTTCACGTTGGCCAGGTTGTGGGCTATGACGTCCAGGTGGGTCTGCTGGGCAATCATTCCCGTGGCCGCGGTGTAAAGGGAGCGCATCATGGCGGGTGCCTCTTTGGTCGTTCGTCGCCGGTTCGTCAAAAGTTCGCCGGAGCGGGACGGAAGCCGGCCGGCCCTGGTCCGGCGTTCGGCTTCGGCGTCGACTCCGACGTCTGCGTCGTCTTCATTTTCGCCGTCGTCATCGTCATCAATGGCATCATCGTCATCAATGGCATCATCGTCATCAATGGCATCATCGTCATCAATGGCATCATCGTCATCAATGCCATCATCGTCATCAATGCCATCATCGTCATCAATGCCATCATCGTCATCAATGGCATCATCGTCATCAATGCCATCATCATCATCATCATCATCATCATCGCCGCCGTCGCCGTAGGCCCTATCCCCATCGCCTCCGTCCCGGCCTCCGTCTTTTCCCCGCCTTCGGAGTGGCCTCGCGTCCGCTGCGCGGACGCCGGGACGAATCAGGCGGCGGCGCGCGGGACTCTGGACGCCGTACGCAGGACGGGAGGGCGAGCTGCGGGGGAGGGAGGGGCTCGCGCGAAAGCAGGGCCGAAGCGGCTCAGGTGAGCTTCCCGAGCTCGCCCACGGCCTTCTGGTCCATCTCCTGCTTGGTGTGGACTATCTTCTGGAGGGCCTCGTAGACGCGGTAGATGTCTATCAGTTCCACCGACTCGCTTACGGGGTTCACGTTGGACATTTCCAGGAACCCCTGCTCGACGGTGGTCCCGGCGGCGGGGTCCGGCACGAAGTCAGGGCTCTTGGGCACGAAGAAATCGTAGCCCTCCTTTATGAGCTGGTTGGGGTCCTCGAACTCCACGAGCTCTATCTGGCCTATGACCTCGCTCTCCAGGTCCTCGTTTACGGCCTGCACCCGGCCGCCGCGCTCCACTATGACCTTGAGCGAACCCGGGGGCACAGTGCCCGCGCCCACGAGGGTGTAGCCGTCGGCGGTGACGATGAGCCCCTCCGAGTTGACGCTGAAGGTGCCGTTGCGCGAGTAGCGGATCCCGTTTGGGGTCTCGATCTGGAAGAAGCCGGGGCCGTTCAAGGCCATGTCCAGATCGTTTTCGGTAAGCTTGAAGGGACCCTGGCCGAAGTAGGTCTTGGACTGCTTCACTAGGTAGCCCTCGAAGATCGGCACGTCCTTCTTGTAGCCGGCGGTGTTCACGTTGGCCATGTTGTTGGACGCGAGGTTCATGCGCTCCTCCTGGGCCATCATGCCCAGGTAGGTGTTGCCCGAATGGTAGGGGTAGGGTCCTATGAACATACAAGCTCCTTCGCCTCCGGTAGGGGAGGGAAAGCAAATCGGGGGCCAGGGTTCGGGCCGGACGTAATTTCCGGGCCCCGCGCGCTTCAGCGCGGGCGGCCCTTTTTGGCCCCGGAGGCTGCGGAGGGCCCCCAAGGGATCCCCGGCGAGGCGGCGCCGGAGGCCTCGGGTGAGGCTTCTTCGCCCCTGCAGACGCTTAAGCGTATTCCGGGCCAATTTTTCGGGGCCGCCGCCGGGCCGGGAGACGGGGTTTTTGGCACCCTTGAGCGTCCCTCTAGCCTTCCCGGCAGTGGGCGCGAAGGTGCTGTTGAGGCCGGGCGCCAGATTCGGGCCCCGATTTAAGGCGGGCGGGGGCCGGGAAGGGTCTGACGAAGCCGAATGGGGCGGGAAAGCAGCCGGGAGAGGAATGGGGAGGCGCGGAAGTGGAAGGGGAAGGGCCGGGAAGGGGAAAATTGATGCCAGGGCAAAAACCTGTGAAGAATGCTTTACGCCGAGTTGTTTTCCAGATTCCGAGAAGCAAGTTTTACGGCTAGCGGCTCTGGTAACTGTTCACGTGGTGTGAGCTGAGGGAGGGGTGGTAACTCCGTCCCGTCGCATCTGTTCACGGGCGGAGAGGCCAGGTGCCGGGAGGGGGCAGTCCGGAACCCCCAGATGAGGGTTGACGGGTGGCCGGGAAAGGCGGCCCGCTTCCTCGTGAACGGATACCGTTTCTTCCGCCATAACTATAGAGCCCTTGTTAAGGGATTCGCCTTTTTCTTTATGATTGGAATTTTCCTTATCATGGTTGATTTCTATAGCGACCCACCCATTGCTCGACTGGACGGCCAGATCGGATCTGCCTAAGTCCGAAGAGGATTCCGGTATGACCAACTTGTTGCCGAACTCAATGAGAAGCTGAAGGAGGGAACGAAAAAGGAATTATGTTGTGGTTGCCAGCTGGTGATTTCTTTCGTTCTATCATGCTCTTCAATGTGTTTCGGGCTTCCAGGACCGCGCTGAATGATGCCTGCAAGGATGGCCGACAGGAAAAATTCGCATTCTTCTTCGTCGCGGGAGCTGAAAGCTTTAAGGAACTGCATATATTTATGGTTAAGGTAACTTTTTTGCGGGTTCCGTATTGGACGTCACGAAGAAATCGGCCAGAAGTTCGAGCCGGATAGAGTCCCTGATTTCGGTGTTGGGTACCTTGAGGTTGTAAAATTTATCAGGTCCGTTTTCGGTTGTGCTGGCGACTGTCAGATAGCCTGCCTGCATAAGGAGGAGCGTATCGTTAAGGTTGTTAAGATCCATTTCTGGGAATGAGCCATCGAATGAAAGATTCTTGTCGAAGATCTTAAAATAGGCGTCAGTGTTATTGGCGACACGGCTTGTCAGCAACGAGGAACAGGTTCGGCACCAATAATTGCCAAATCTTTTCCTTTCAAAAAATTTCAGCACCGATAAATGATTTAAAACTTGAAACTTTCCGTCCCATGAATATCCGTTATACCACTTCATCAGATGTTCAATTAGACTTGCGGCGTCGGCATGCTCATCAACTTGCTTCTTCGATTTTAAGTCCAATACTCCTAACTTAAGCGCTAATCCTTAATTTAATCGGCAACAATACCTCAAGGAAAATTTAACAATATTCGCCACTCTTTTTCAATAATTGTCGCCATATATTGTATGCATACATTATATTGTATAACCGATTTACAAAACGACTATTTACAAAATTAATAGCTAGAGAGTATGGT
>JAIRZX010000021.1 GCA_031267005.1 Deltaproteobacteria bacterium | reverse complement strand
CGTTCCTGAGAGCCTGCCGAAGAACGCCTCGCACAGGTCGTGCCGGCTGGCGGGGGGGTGCCTCAGACGTCCGGGTGATCCCGAGCCGCGCGCCGCATCCCTTAATGTGTACTGGGAGCCCTGCGCCTGGCTCCGGCAGCCAGGATCCCGAGGCGGGGCACTCGCGTTTCCGGCACCGGTTCCGTTACGCGGGAGTAATTCGTGGCCGTCCCGCGTCATGTGCCGCGGGCGGCGAAGAGCTGGCCGTTCGCGTGAGAGGACGGCCGGAGGTTCACGGGACGCCTGGCCGTCTCCGGTGCCCCGGTGTCATGCGAGCGGCTTCCGGCTCGGATGTTCAGCTTCATGGTCATATCCCGTACGGAGAGGGAGGTGCCCCCTTTGATGCGGAGGGTGTGGCGGGGTCCGGCGTGGTTTAGGGCGTTCATGACGAGAGCCGGGTTGCCGCCGTCGGTGTCGCGGACGAAACGGCCGAAGGTCCTGCGCATGGAGCGGGTCCAGAACCCCGGCATCCTGAGGGCCGGTCCGGCCTCGGACATGATCAGGAGGGCGGAGCGTCTGCTCGGGAGGGAGCCCGGCCGGGAGTCGAGGAGGGGGCCGGAGCGTCTGGAGGGCCCGCGCCCCGAGAGCCGGGCCGCGCGAGCCTTCCTGACGGCGCGGTTCAGGGGCGGCCGGGGCCCGGCGGCCGGTCCCGGACTCGCGGAGCGCCGCCCCGCGGAGGATCCGCCTGCCGGGGCCACGACGTCACCCGCGTCGAGGGCGAGGATGCCGGAGACCCTGAGGCCCGTGTTTGTCCCGAGGACGAAGCGGGCGAGGTTACGCCGTCCGCGGGGGCCCCCCCGAGGAGGGCCGACATGTCCTCGACGTACTCCCTGCTGTCCATGGCGGTAACTGTGGACACTCCCGGCCCATCATGACGCTATTCCCGCAGGTGCCGGCAAATGCGCCGTTCCCCCGGGCGCGGCCCCCGGCACCGGGGGTGCCCGGGCGACCAGAGCAGCGCCCCGCTCCCGATGCAGCGCACGATGTCCGTCCGTCGGAAACGGAGTTTTCGGCACTGAAAGCGCCACCGTTCTGCAGCCTCCCACCGGGCCGCAAGCCGGGGCCCCTGCCAACGGCACGGCACGGGCCGGGCGGAAGGGCGCCCCTGACCGGTAAGCAGGACGCCGCGGAACGGAAGGAAAGCCGATCCGGACCCTGGCGAAGTCCCTCCCGCTTCCGCAGTGGCGCGGACACGCCGTGGGCTGAGCCAGTCGGACGCCGGTTCCCTGCCGGCCAGGCGGGCTCCCCCGGCCGTCGGCCCCGTCTGTACCGGTCCCGCCACCGTCCCCGACCCCGGGAGCGGCCCGCCGTTTGCCATCTCCGGGATGGCATGGTAGAGTATCAAAGTCTTTTATCTCTGAGGATTGGGCCTGTCCTTTCCATCTCACGGACACTCCGTTCGAGGCGCCGGTCCGACGCCTTGCCATTCAGCGTCAGTCAGCCCGTTCTCTTATTTCATCATTTGCCCTTCCGGCGGAACCGGACTAAACGACCTGGCCGGCACCTGCCATGGAAACCGGGGATCAACAGTTCCTTTTTGGTGAGGCCATGACCGAAAAGCCAACCAGAACTTTCAATACCACAGGCACCTGCAATCCTTTGGATCACTACATGCTTCCTGCCCTGCCGCGCCTCCCGAAAGCGAGCGGCCTGATAGAGGGCAAATCGTATTTCGTCATCCACGCTCCGCGTCAGTCAGGGAAAACCACATGCCTGAAAGCGCTGACCGAAAGGATAAATTCCGAAGGAAGGTATTACGCTGTCAACTGCTCTCTGGCGACCTTGAAGGAAATCGAGGACGTTAAGGAGGCCATGGGCGCAGTCGTCAGCCAAATCAACACGAAGCTTCGTCTGTCCGAGGCGCCAGAGCTCAAAAAACTTGCTTACGCCTTCAGCACCATGCCCTACATGTCCGATCCCGATGGAATGGTACGGAACATGTTGAATGACATTTGTTGCGCCTTGGACAGAGAGCTGATAGTCTTCTTCGATGAGGCCGACTGCCTTCACGAAGGTCCCCTGATAAGGTTTCTGGCACAGTTGAGGGACGGATATCTCGACCGTGACGAATCCCCGGAAACCAGATTCCCTAGATCTATGGCCCTGGTGGGCATGCGGAACATTAGGGACTATCGGCACAGAGTCCGGCCGGAGAACGAGTCCGCCGGAATGGCCAGCCCTTTCAACATCATAAAAAAGACGTTCACCCTGAAGGACTTCACCAAGGAGCAAATCGGGTCCCTCTACGGCCAGCACACGGAGGAGACGGGACAGATATTCGAGCCAGATGCCATCGCCCGGGCCTGGTACTGGACCGAGGGGCAGCCCTGGCTGGTCAACGCCCTGGCCGACGATATCATTGTCGAACAGTTTAAGAATGATTATTCCAGACCCGTCACGGGATCTGACATCGACCGTGCCACCCAGAACCTCATTCTGATCAACCCTACCCATTTCGACTCTCTCCTGGAACGGCTCAAGGAACCGAGGATCAGAGGGGTGATTGAGCCCGTCGTCAGCGGGGAAGAATCCCTGCTGAAAGACATTCCTGTTATTGATATCAGATATGTCATAGAGCTCGGGTTACTGAAGGGTGATCCTCAAGTAACTGAAACTTTAAGGGCGTCCAACCCCATCTACGGCGAGCTTGTCGTCCGTGCCTTGACCGAGAATCTTCAGCGAAAAGTTCCCGCCAAACTGGCTAACAGGTGGACGGACGGGACAGGACTGGACATGGACGGCCTTCTCAGGGCATTCCAGCTCTACTGGAGCATGAACGGCGAAATGAACGAGAAGGCCATTGCCAAATCCGCCGAGCTTGACAGTCAGGCGAAGGACAGGATTGACCGTATTCTTTCGATTCCAGAGCTCGCGGACAGATATCATGTCAAGGAGGAAATTGTTGAAATAATCGAGGAACACCGTTCCGGATTCGCGACCGAGGACATCCCCCACAACGTCCTTCACGCTTTCCTGCAAAGGGCCGTGAACGGCGGAGCCGACACCGTTCAGAGGGAGGTGGCCATGGGCAGAACCAGGGCAGACATCGACGTAACCTTCAAAGGCAAGCACTATCTGCTCGAATTGAAAATCAAGGGTAGAAGAAGCAGGGCGAGGTGCCTTGAACAGCTTTCCGAGTATATGGACAAATGCGGCTCCCCCGTTGGCTGGCTTGTCGTCTTCGACATGGATTTCAATAAGAGCTGTACCGATAAATTGACCTGGAACACCCTGGAATACAAAGGCAAGACAATTCATGAGGTTGGCTGCTGAGAAAAACGCCTCGATCGTCTGCCGTTCCATGCGTTGCCCGGACCGGTACAGTTTCATCTGATTCAGCACGACGCCGACAAAGTTTTGACTTTCATGACTCTTTCATTATGCTGATTTTACAGGCATTGCCTTGCGTCAGTCATGACGGTGCAGGGAAAAAGGTGATCCGAATCTCCCGAGCATCCCCGAAAGCCGTTCCTGCGGCCTGGCGGACGGTCTGGGTTCGCCCCGTGAAATCGTGTCCGTTCACGAGGAGTTTAAGTTTGAGGCTTGGCCAAGGGCACCTGCAAGAGGCATCCGTTTAGAGGGATGGGATAGGGCTACTGATAGTGTATTAATGCAACGATATTTCTAGGTTCTAGTGTTCAATTGCTGCAGAACTCAGGAGAATAAGTGAGCTGAGTTATGTATGTGTAGTTTTGGGGCAAAACATGAGTGGTTTTAGGTAGTCAGTTAAGGGGATAGATGCTACGGTTCGTGCTGAAGGAGACACAAAATGCCACGCACTGCCGAACGCCCCTGCTTCAACCTCGCTGAGTTGGTATTCCTGCTTACCTGGATTGACAGCAGGACAATGCCTGTCTTCCTTGTCGAACGCGCCAGGGATAGTGCCCCTGAGCCGAGAGGGCACGAGCGACGCGCCGTCGGCAGGCTCTCCTGACGAGCCAGAACACGGTCGGGAAGCGGGGGATACGGTTCATGGAGCACTGGGTCGAGGGGCTCCCGGACAAGCCCCGCTTCGGTAGGCTGCGGAGATACGGCTATGGGAAGGTGGCGACCGGCAACGGCAGCGCTCGGCGGGAAGCCTCCCGACGGTACTTCGTGAATCGCCAAAATAGTGGAGGAGGAGCCTGCCTTTTCCGAGGACATCGTCGGGAGGATCCTGCGGAAGGACGGCATAAGGCTCGGAGTGCTCCGGACCTGGTGCGTGGCGGGGACCCCAGGTTCTGCGGGAAGGCGGCCGAGTTCATATGCCGGCGCACGAACTCCGCTGAGACCCAGTTTCGGAATATGCTGGCGAACTTCTGCGATTGAACACTAGGAAGGTTTACGGGGACGCCCGCGCCTCCGGCGGGTGCCGTCCCCCTCTTAGCCGCCGGGGCGCCGCGGCCAAACCCGCCGGTGATTGGGGTAGCTCTAGCCTGCTCCAGAGCCATCCCGCAACTTTGGGGCAATCCCCCCGGCCTCCTTCCAGGGGCCGCAGGCGTATCTGCCTGCGGCTTGCCATTCGAACCCCGGCACTGTTTTTTGAGGGTTGCCTCTATATGCAGACAGGGGATAGGGGGTCAATCTTCCTGCGGAACGCGCGCCATCCGGCCTTGTAGTTTCCCGCGTAACGGACGCGGAACGTATCCGAGCGCCTTCGGCGGCTCTCGGCAGTTTCGGACTGGGACTCGCGTCCAACGGGGAAGCGGGTGAAGCGGCGGTCTTGGCGGGAACCATCTTCCCAGCTCCTCCGTCCTGGGCGGGGATACGACTCGGCAAGCTCTGGCCGGACCCCTTTTCCGTGAGGGCATGGCAAGGCAAGCGTCGCAAGGCGGCCAGCTCTCGCGAGTGGCTAGGCCGGGCGGGCGGGGCGGCGGGTCCGGCAGGGGCCGGTGTCGCCAGGCAACTCGAAGGGCTTGAACGGGAGTTCGGGGCGGGAGGCGCATCCAACACGCTGGCAGATACCCGTTTATGGGACCAGCTACCAGAAACTGACAGTTGAGTTATGCTCAAGATGTCATGTTATGCCATACGAGAAGGGACAAAAAAAATGAGACAGTTATATATCTCTCATTTCTTTGATTTTCATAAATAATTTATACTTTATCTATATTAAATATTTTAAATCAGCTTATTATGCAATACTAATATATATCATAAGAATTGCAAGTATTTCTGGACTTTCCGATATCAACCGCCGTAAAATGACCGACAGTCCCCTCGGGCGGCATTAGCGACTTAAGGCCCGTTGCGGTTTCCCGGCCTATCTTCCAATCGTAAAGTACTGAAATCATTGACTTTTTTTAGTAAGTTCCTTGCCAACGGCACGATAATACCCGCAAGCCTTCCTGGCTTCAGGATTCTGCCGCCTGTCCAAAAATCAAACTGTCAACTTCTATTGCCATTCGGCCGGGAAGATCTCGGGCCTTCCGCCCGGCACGCCTTCG
This sequence comes from Deltaproteobacteria bacterium, assembly GCA_031267005.1. Classification (GTDB taxonomy): domain Bacteria; phylum Desulfobacterota; class Desulfarculia; order Adiutricales; family Adiutricaceae; genus JAIRZX01. The sequence continues at coordinate 3,477 of JAIRZX010000021.1, read as the reverse complement.
CCCGCGCCACCTAAAGGAGTTCACATGCCGTCCAGCCAACGCCCCGCGTCGCCCCGGCCTCTTCCCGCAACCCAGTCTCTTCCGTCCGTTCCGCCGTCTCCGTCCGAACCGCAGTCTCCGTCCGAACCGCAGTCTCCGGCCGTTCCGCCGTCTCCGGCCCTTCCATCCCTTCAGCCGTCTCTGTCCAATCCGTCCCTTCCGCGCGTCCAGGCGTCCCCTTCCGCCCCGGCCGGCGGCCCGAAGGCGTCTAGGGCCCTGGCCGTCTTCGCCGGCTCCGCCGTCTTGGGGGCGCTCGCATTGGGAGGCGCCCTCTCCGCGGCCCAGCACCCGGCAGCGGCCGCTTTCGCCCTGGCCGCATTCCTCGCATTCCGGTTCTGGTCCCCCTCCCGCGCCTGCGCCTCGGAGCCCCCCCGGACGGGTCCCGGCGGCCGCCCTTACGAGATAGACTCCCTCGAGCTGAAGGCGGAGGTGAAGGGCCAGCTGGCTGCGGCGGTGCTCCGTACCACCTTCAGGAACGCGTCCGACGAGCAGATCGAGATCGACTACATCGCCCCCCTCCCCGCCGGCGCCTCGGTAACTTCAGCGCTGCTGGTTGAGGACGGACGCGAGCTCGCGGGCAAGGTCTTCGCCAGGGACGAGGCCTTCAGGATGTACTCCGAGGCCGCTGCCGAGCTGAAGGACACGGCCTTGATCGAGTACGCGGGGACCGACGCCTTCCGCGCCAGGATATCCGACTTCCCCCCCCGCGGGACCAGGACCCTGGAGCTTTCCATCTCCTTCCTGGTGCCTAAGGAGAGGGGCGTCTGCGCACTGAACGTCCCGTTCGCCGGCCCCGCGACCAGGGGCGTGATCGTGAACCGCCAGGAAGCCTCGGTCCTTATCGAGGACGCCCCCGGGATCTCCAACATCTACTCGCCCCTGGACAGGGTAGCCGTCGAGAGGCGGGAGTCCGGGGGCAACGCCCGCTTCGAGGCCGGCTTCCAGGAGACGCTGGACTCCTTCAGGCTGTTCTGGCGTACTGGTTCCGAGGGGCTGGGGGCGTCCCTTATCAGTCACAGGCCCTCGCCGGACCGCGACGGCTTCTTCCTGTTCCTGGCCGAGCCGCCCTTGGCGACGGGCCCCCCTCTCCCCAAGGACGTGTGCTTCGTACTGGACGTCTCCGGTTCGATGCACGGGGAAAAAATCAACCAAGCAATGGGGGGCTTGGATTTCATCCTGGACCGGCTTTCGCCCGGTGACCGTTTCGGGCTGGTCCACTTCAACGTCTTGACAGGACGATGGAAGGAGGCCTTGGTGCCCATGAGTCCGGCTAGCCGCGCTGAGGCGAGGAGCTACGTCGACGGCATCGGGGTCGGCGGGGGCACGGACATCGAGACCCCTTTGATGATGGCCTTGGACATGATGGACCCGACGCGGCCCGGCTACGTCCTGTTTCTGACCGACGGGGAAGCTAACGTAGGCGAGTGCAGCGAGGCCGGGCTCGGGGGGATAGTCCTCAACCGCAACGCGGCGGGGGCCAGGATCTTCTCCTTCGGGGTTGGCTACGACGTCAACGCGAGGCTCCTTGAGCGCTTCTCCTCGGCCTCGGGAGGCTCGACCGTCTACGTGCGGCCCGGTGATAATATCGAGGGGAAGGTTTCCGAGTTTTTCGGGAGGATCACCTCCCCCGTTCTTACCTCGCCGGAACTCAAGAGTTCGCTTCCGCTGAACCGCAGATGCCCGAAGAGGCTTCCGGATCTATTCGGCGGCGGCCAAATTGCCGTCATGGGCCGTTACTCCGCTGGGGGAAAGTCCGACTTCGAGCTCTCGGGCCTTTCGGGCGGGGAAGGTAAGGCCTTCAAGTACTCCTTCGAGCTCTCCGGCGCCCCGGCCCCGGATGCGACTTTCCTGGGCCAGCTGTGGGCGACTGGCCGCTCGGCCCAGATCCAGGAGGAGCTGGACCTCTCCGAATTCAACGGGGAGGCGGGCGAAAAGCTCCGCAGGGAGCTGACCGACGAGCTGGTCTCCCTCGCCCGGGACTACGGCGTCCTGACCCCTTTCACGTCGTTTCTGGCCATGGAGGACCGTGACCTGAATAAGGCCGAGGATAACGCCGAAGCGGCTGCGGAACGGCTGGAGCGCCTCGGACAGGCCTCGGGAATGGAGGCGGTCGAGTTGAGGCGCTCGCGGAGCGTGAATTTCTCGCTAATGTCGCCGCGCTTAAAACCGTCACCGCGCTCCAAGCCGGCCGATGTCGATTTCGATTTCGGAGATGCTTTCGGTTTCGGAGATGCTTCTGCCCAGGGCCCCTTCATGTCATGTGCTTCCTTGGCGGCCCCGCCCCCCCCACTGTGCCAGGCGGAGGCGGCCGGAACTGGGACGCCCGACGGCGCTTCGGTCGGCTTTGTCCCGCCAGAGACGATTGGAGGTCGGGCCTTCTTCCTTAAGGCGGGGGTCCTGGTCCAGGGCGACTTGACCGATGACGAGCTGAAGGGCGCCGTCGAAGTGGAGCGCCTGTCAGCAGAGTACTTCGCGCTCGCCTCGGAGATCCCGGCGGACTGCCTCGGCTGGCTCTCCCAGGTGAAGCCCTTGGTCTTCCGGTGGAAGGGCAAGGCATACAGGATCGCGCCCCTTACGGAGGACGCGGAGGAGGGGCAGGGCGCCTAGGAAGGCTTTCGGGTACGCCCGCGCCCCTGCGGCCGTCCGCCTCAGGCGCGGGCCTCCCCCTCTCTTCGGTGCCGTACCGCCGCGGCCAAGGCTGGCTGGGATTGCCGTAGCCCTTTCCTGCCTCCAGCGCCATCCGACAACTTTGAAACAATCACAACCAGGGCAGCGCTTCAAATGTAATGGGCCCGAAACTGTCCAGTATTACCGGCATGTCAGGGGGTCAGGTCAGGAGTTTCTCGATATCAGCCAAAAAGGGGACGTCTATGTTCATGAGTTCCTTTGGCTCAATTTTTTGGAGTCCACCTCCGTATACGCGTCCTTCATCGTCAAGGTTGTCAGGTGTGAGGGTGTTAAGCATTAACCAAATTTTTCGTTTCAAATCTGGAAAACGAGAAAAATATAGTGAAAGCGTTCTTCTGGGATAGAGAGCATAATACGAATTGGTAACTATGGCTTTGGAATGGTTTAAAATGAAACGGAAGGCGTTGTTGTTTTTGATGTCTGTTTTTCTTCCCATATATGTAAAAACTATCCCTGCCGAATCGCGGTATTCCTGGATATACCAGCATTTTCTATTTTTGCAGATATAGCCGTTTGCTACGGTATTTCTTCCGGTTTCAAGGTAATCGAAAAGTACCGGAAAATTGTTTCTGATTTCATACTCGCTTAACCGGCAGTCAAGGAGGAAAAGTTGTTCAGGCAGGATAGGGTATCCATTATTATCAGATAGAACTTCAGTTTCCTTAAGAAATCTGGGGCTTGGCAAGATTGGGCGGAAGAACTGCATAGGAAGTCCAAGTTCGGATATTTTTGATTTTTCTATAATAAAAA
>JAIRZX010000647.1 GCA_031267005.1 Deltaproteobacteria bacterium | reverse complement strand
CCCCTCCGACGAGGAGAGCGCCGAGGCCATGGGGGTGGAACTCCACGCCTACCATAAGGCCTTGGACGAGATCTCCGTCATAAACATGCTGGATTTGGAGGCTTTCCGCATCGAGGGCTCCGGCGGCGGCCGCGAGAGCCTGGACCTCTACGAGGTGCTCCAGGACGAGAACTCCCAGGACGCGCTGACCGTGCTAGGCCAGGAGGAGTTGCGGCAGGTGCTGGCCGAGGCCATCGACGCCCTTCCCGAGAAGGAGAAGCTCGTGGTGACCCTCTACTACCACGAGGAACTCACCATGAAGGAGATAGGCCAGGTGATGGGCTACACGGAGTCCCGCATCAGCCAGATCCACACCAAGAGCGTCGTGCGCCTGCGCGGCAGGCTCTCGCGCTACTTCGAGCACCGCGGGCGCGGGGTCTTGAAGGCGGGCGCCGCGAAGGAGACCAAAGGCGCGAAAAGGGGGCCCAAGAAGCGCGAGCCCCAGCCTGCGGAGCCAGGCCCCGGGGCAGTCGCCGCCCCAGAGAACGCTGTCCCCGGCCCTGCGGCTTCCGCCGCGGCCGGGGCTTCCGCCGTCGTCGCGGCTTCCGACGCGGCCGGGGATTCAGCGGGCGCCGGGGTTTCCGCCGGTACCGGGGATTCAGCGGGCGCCGGGGTTTCCGCCGGTACCGGGGATTCAGCGGGGGTCGCGGTTTCCGCCGGGACCGCCTTCCAACCAGTCGCTTCCCACGAGTCGCCTGCCCCGGAGCCTGCCGTTTCGGGTTCGCCGGAGGGCCGTTGGGTTTCCGTAGGCATCCCGGACGAAGGCGCCGTCCCCTCGGCGGACGCGGTTCCGCCGAGCTCCGGCCCGGACGCCCCGCAGTCTGGCCCAGGCCTGGAAGCCGCGTTGGCTGCCCCAGAGATGTCCTCCGCGTCCGGCCTTCCGGGGGCGGAGCCTTTCGCGCCAGCCGCCTTCGCGGGCGGCGCGTCGCCTGAGGGCGAAGTCCTTTCCGAGCCAGCGGCTCCGGCGGACATCGCGGCGGGGACTGATATCGCGTCGCCGGCGTACATCGCGGTGCAGGCGGACATCGCGTCGCCGACGGAGGCCGGTGAAGACGCTGCCTGCTCGCAGTCTTTCGAACCGCCGCGCGAGCCCTCTTCAGAGTTGCCTCGGGAGACGTTTTCGGAACCGCAACCGGAGCAGTCTCCAGAGCCGTCTGCGGATTTGTCGGCCGCTTCCCCGGTTTCCGCCGACGCGGCGGTTCCCGAGGACCACGCGGAGGCAGCCGTCCCGGCGTCACCTTCAGCCGAAACGCCGGAAACGCACGCGGCCGCCGATGGGCCAGAAGTGACTGATACCGGCGGAGCCCTAGCGGCTCCCGGCGCTGCCGGTGCGCCCGACGCCGAAAACGGTCCCGACGACGCCGAGCGCCTCGGCGAAGGCGCTTCCGTCACCGCAGCGGCTTCCGCCCCTTCCGCGACTTCGCAGCCTTTCGCTGGCGGTTTCGGCGGGGACGGCCGGGATGGCGGGGGGGCGTAAAGCTTCCCGCTCAGCCGATTGCGCCGCTCGCCTTACGGCATCCGTATCCGTCCGCTCTGGCCGCGCCGTATCCAGCGTCGGCTTCTGACGGCAAAAAAAAAATTTGGACGAAGCGGGAGCCGCCCATTTCCGCGATCGGAAAAGCGTAGGGAGCGCCGGACAAGCCTGACGCCTTCCGGCGGATGCCCTTAAAGGCACGGGGACCAGGCGCTCCTCGCGAGGAACGTTCGCGCCAGCCGCTCTATCTCGCGCGGCGCCCTCGCCCGGCGCTCCGGAGCGCCATGACGAGGCAGGGAGGACACATGGCCGAAAAGACCGCTGACGACTGGGACAGCCTCCCCCTGGACCCCGACAGCTCCTGGGACGAGATACCCCTGCCTCCGCTTCGGCCGGCGCCAGTTCCGGAGGCGCCTGCGGGTTCCGGAGGGACGGCCCGTGGAAACTCCGCAGCTCCGCCCGAGCCGCCCCTCGCGCCGGAAGGCGGTTTCCCGGCGAAGGATGGCACTCCCGCCGCTCCGGAGGACTCCTCGGCGGCGGACGCGGCGCCGCCTTCCCCCGTTTCTTCCGGGAATTCGTTTCTGGCCGACGGCAAGCCCTCCTCCTCCTCCCGCTCCGCCGCCTCCCCCGTTGTTTCTCCCGAAGATTCGTTTCTGGCAGAAGACGAGCCTGCCGCCTCCGCCTCATTTTTACCGTCATCATCATCATCATCGACGACGCCGCCGCCACCACCACCACCATCATCATCATCATCATCATCATCACCATCTTCACCGTCGCCTTTGCCTTCACCGTCGCCGTCCCCGTCATCCGGAGTTGCTCCCGAGGACTCGTTTTTGGCCGAAGACGGGAATCCTTCCGAGGACGATCCTTTCCTTTCGAGGGGCGTGCCTTCGGACGCGGAGCCTGATCCGGCTTCTGCGGGCGCGGAAGAAGAGCCCCTGGAGATAAGCGGTGTCGAGCTTGCCGTCGAGGAAGGGGCTAAGCTCGACGACGACGGAGACGAGCTGGACCGCGCGGCGGACGGCCTGGACATCGGAGACGAACTGGAGCTGGACGAGCAGGCCATCCGGACGACCCTTCCCCGGCGGCGCTCGGACGGGCCCGGTCCGGCCAAGGCCCCCGCCGACGCCGGGGAAAGCTGGGACGCCGAGGACTCCGCGGCCGACACTTCCGCAAAGGACCCGCCTTCCGCCGACGCCCCCCCGTCCGCAAAAGCCCCCGCCGCCGATGACAGCTGGGACGCCGGGGAACCTGACGCCCGGCTTGCGGCGGCCGGTCCGGAACCCCCGCCGCATGGGGACGGCTCGGAGTCGGCCGAAGCGGCGGAGTCGGCCGAAGCGGCGAAGGCGGGGAAGGATGCGGGGCACACGCCTAACGGGAGCCCCGCCGGCGCTCCCGCCCGGCCAAGCGGGGCCGCCGGCCCTGCCGGCCCTGCCGCGAGCGCCATCCCCCCCGCGATCGTCCCGGGCGAAGAGGGGGAGGAAGCTGGCGAACCCGCCGCCGCCAAGCCCCCGCCGAGGAAGTCAGACGGCACGATCCTTCCGCCCGAAGCCGGAGTGGACAGGACGAGGTTCCTGGAAAGCCTCATGGAGGACGGCGAGACCGTGCCCCAGAAGGTGGAGCTGGATTTGGACGGGATTTTCGACCAGGCCCGCAAGGAGGCGGACGAGCTCACCCCGGACTCCACGAGGACCCCTGAAACGGCGCCCTTGCCGCAGGACCTGGACTTCGACATGCCCGCCCCTCCCCCGGAGCCCCTGAAGGAGCCCCTCGTCAGGAAGGTCTCGAAGTTCAAGCTCCTTTTCCTGGTGGTTCCCGTGGCCTTAGGGGCCCTGGGGCTCCTCTTCGGAATCTACCAGATCTTCATCAAAGGGC
>JAIRZX010000642.1 GCA_031267005.1 Deltaproteobacteria bacterium | reverse complement strand
TGAACGGCTTCGAGGTGGTCCAGGAGATAAAAAAAGAGGAGAAGTTCGCCCAGATCCCCATCGTCATGGTTACCGCCCTCCAGGACGTGAACGACCGCGTGAAGGCCCTTGAGGTGGGCGCGGACGACTTCCTGTCCAAGCCGGTCGACCGCATGGAGCTGAGGGCCCGGGTAAGGTCGCTTTTGAAGGTCAAGGCCTACAACGACCACATGATCAACTACCGCCAGGAGCTCGAAAGCGAGGTGCGCCGCAGGACCCTGGAGATCCAGGAGACCAACGCCAAGCTGGAGAAGGCGCACGAGAAGCTCCGCGGGGCGTCCCTGGAGACCATCTTCCGGCTCTCCCGGGCGGCCGAGTTCAAGGACGAGGACACCGGGGCGCACATCATAAGCATGTCCCGGATCTCGGCCAGGCTCGCCAAAATGTGCGGCTTGAACCAGGCCGTGGTGGAGAGCATCCTCTACGCCTCCCCCATGCACGACATCGGCAAGATAGGCATCCCCGACAGGATACTCCTCAAGAACGGACCCTTGAACGACGAGGAGTGGACGGTGATGCGCATGCACACCATCTTCGGGGGCAAGATCCTCGAGCACTCCGACATCGGCTTCCTTCGCCTGGGCGAGGTGATAGCGCTCACCCACCACGAGAAGTTCGACGGTTCGGGCTATCCCAGGGGCCTCAAGGGACGCCAGATCCCGCTGGCGGGCCGCATAGTGGCCGTGGCTGACGTCTTCGACGCGCTCATGAGCAGGCGCCCCTACAAGCCCGCCTTCACCTCCGAGCAAGCCTCGAACATCATAGCCGAAGGCCGGGGCAGGCACTTCGACCCCGACGTGGTGGACATCTTCCTAAACGACCTTCCCGAAATCTTGAGGATCTGGCACTCCAGCCAGGAGGACCACTCCAAGGAAGTCGCCGAGGCCCTGAAGATGCCCTAGGGGGCAGGAGCCTTTCCGGCCTTTCCCCCTCCCGCCCCCTTCCCCCCGCCCTAAGATCGCCCGCGGGCTAAACGAGTTTCCGGCGGCGATCCGATTGAACCGCCCCTCCCCCCAACCCGCTCCCGCCCTCCCCGGAGGAACGCGGGCCGGGACCGGGAGGACCGGGGTTCCCCGGATCGGAGCCGGGCCCAGACACGCCTCTCCCCGCGCGGGCATCCCGGCGGGGGGGGGTTTTTTAGCCTAAAGCCCCTTTATTTCCCGGTCGCCCCGGACCCTGGAGGCGTTCCGGAACCTTCGGTATCCGCTGAAAAGTCCCTTGGGCCGGAGTCCGTTAACCGCCTGAATGGACTGAATGGACTGAACACCCTGAATGGACTGAATGGCCTGAACAGCTTGAATGGCCTTAAGCACCCGGAGAGTGTGGACCGTTCGGCGGCACGTGCCGCCGGGAAACGCCTTTGGCCCCCCGTGCCCTTACCCCTCGCCCGGTCGGTTCCCCGTCTGTAGGCCCTGTCCGTCCCCCCCGGCGCTTCGGGGCGGCTGGAGCCACTAATCGCCCCAGGCTTGCTTCCGGCCTCCGTTTAAGCTCTCTTTAGGCGCCTTTCAGGGACCAGCTCCGGCCCGCTTCCGCAAGCTGTCCGGCTCCCTTTCAGCCTCCGGCCCGCTTCCGCGAGCTTTCCGGCTCCCTTCCAGCCTCCGGCCCGCTTCCGCGAGCTTTCCGGCTCCCTTCCAGCCTCCGGCCCGCTTCCGCGAGCTTTCCGGCTCCCCTTCAGCCTCCGGCCCGCTACCGCGAGCTTTCCGGCTCCCCTTCAGCCTCCGGCCCGCTTCCGCCCGCTTTCCGGCTCCCCTTCAGCCTCCGGCCCGCTTCGCTCCCGCCTCAGTTCCGGCCCACCTTCGACACGGGCCTTACGGCTTTGCCCCGCACCATACGCAACGAGGTACAACTACATGTCGAAGACCTACAACCGCCTGAGGATCTACTTCGTGCGCCACGGCGAGACCAGGACTGAGGGGCGCAACCTCTTTAACGGCTGGACCGACGTGGATCTTACCGACAAAGGCAGGTCCCAGCTCGAGGACGCCGCCAAGGCCCTCGAGCCGATACCCTTCGACAGGGTGATTTCGAGCGATCTCTACCGCGCCCGCTACGGCGGCGGGCTCATCGCCCGGGGCTCAGGCGTCGCGCTCGAGGTCGATCGGGAGTGGCGGGAGATGAACTTCGGGGACTGCGAGGGGCTGGAGTTCAAGGAGATCCGCGAGAGGTTCCCGGAGCTGGCCGAAAAGGTGATGGACCCCTCCGAGGCCGTGATCTTCTTTCCGGGAGGGGAGTCGGATCGGGAATTCATAAACAGGATAGGGAAGGCCGTGGCCAAGCTCGTTTCCGAGACCCCGGACGGGCGCGTGGCGCTCGTCTCCCATTCGGGGACCATGCGGGCGGCGCTGGCGTCGCTTTTCGGCTTCACGACCAAGGTCATGTGGAGCTACCACCAGACCCACGCGAGCTTGAACGTCGTGGACGTCTATCCCGGGGGATCGGCGGTGGCGAGGGTCGTAAACGCGTACCTGGGGCCGGAGGGCTACGCCTCCCCCGGCCCGGGGCTGGACTTCCTGATAGGCGCGGAGGGAGGCCCGGCGGAATGAGCGTCGACGGCGACGACGGCAAGCCCAAGGAGGGCCCGGATAGCCCCGGATCGGCCGGCTGGACCAGGCCAAGGAAGATGTGCCTGTTCGGCGGGAGCGCGGGGCCCCTGGCCTTGGAGGCGGGCGGCTCCATCGGCCCCGTGGAGGTGGAGTACGAGGCCTACGGGGAGCTTGGCCCGGAGAGGGACAACGCCGTGGTGGTCTGCCACGCCTTGACCGGCGACGCGCACGCCGCCGGCTGGGACGCGGAGCCCGACGGGCCCCTGCGCGAGTACCGGAAGAGGAAGCCCGGCTGGTGGGACGCCATGATAGGCCCGGGCAAGGCAATCGACACCTCCCGCTTCTACGTCTTGTGCATTAACGTTCTGGGCTCCTGCTACGGGTCCTCGGGCCCCAGCTCCGTTAACCCGTCGACCGGAAGGCCTTGGGGGCTGGACTTCCCGATAGTCACCGTGGGCGACTGGGCCAGGATCCAGGCCGCCGTGATGGACCGGCTGGGGATAGGCTGCGCGAGGGCCGTGATAGGCGGGTCGATGGGCGGCCAGATAGCCTTGGAGCTCGCCCTGGCCTTCCCGGAGAGGGTGCGGGCCATAGGGGTGCTGTCGGCGGGCCACCGCCTCACCTCCCAGGGGCTGGCCTTCAACGCCGTGGGGCGGAACGCCATCGTCTCCGATCCGGACTTCAACGGCGGCGGCTACTACGGGGGCGAGAGGCCTTTGAAGGGGCTGGCCGTCGCCCGCATGATGGCCCAGATAACCTACCTTTCCGAAGAGTCCATGGGCCACAAGTTCGGCAGGCGCCTGAGGGGGAAGGACTCCCCCGACTTCACCCTGACCGGCATAGAGTTCGAGATGGAGAGCTACCTGAACCACCAGGCCGCGAGCTTCGTTGCCCGCTACGACCCCAACAGCTACCTCTACATGACCCGGGCCATGGACTACTACGACGCGGGCATCCGGTGGGGGGACGGGGACCTGAAAAGGGCGGTCGAGAGGATCAGGGCAAAGACCCTGGTGGTCTCCTTCAGTTCCGACTGGCTCTTCCCCCCGGAGCTGTGCCGCCAGATGGTCTCCGCCATGTGCCTGGCCAGGCTTCCGGTGAGCTACGTGAACATCCCCTCGCGCTACGGCCACGACGCCTTCCTGGTCGAGACCCAGGTGGTGGACCGCCTCATCCGGGGCTTCTTGAAGGATCCCCCGGCCGGGGCCGGGCAAACGTCCGGTTTTAACGCCGGCGGCCTCGGCGAAGGTGGCCCTGAGCCTGAAAGCCGGGAGCCGGGGTCACGGGAGCCGGGCGGGGCGGCCGGGACGCACGGGGAGGGTCCGGGCGAGCGCCTTCCCTCCGACGAAAACGGCGGCTCCCCTTCCGGGAACGGAGGCTCCGGCCGGAAAGGCGCGGCCGTTCTCTCCCGCGATGGGGCCGGCGGGCGCCTGGAGGCCCCAGACTCCCGGACGGCCCGAGAGGACCAAACGGCCGGAAAAGCCGAAACGGGACAAAGGGACGGCAACGGCGCGCCGGACGCCATGGCTCCCCGCCAGTCCCCTGACCTGAAGCCGGCTGGGAACTCCACGTCCTGCTAGCCCAGAAATCAGTCCCGGCTGGCCGATAAGCTTCGGCGCGGGCCCGCTAACGCAGGCCCGGAAACGCCGGCGCGCTAACGCGGGCCCGGAAACGCCGGCGCGGCGGCGAAAGCCCCGTGGAGGAGGCCCGGCAAAGCAAGACGCGCGGTTTCGGCTGGCCGCGGCAGCCCTTGCCGGAAAAGCGACCGCCCTCGGACACCGCGGCGGCGGCAGGAACCCCATCTCAGGCGGAAGCAAAGCCATGGTAACAGTCCTGGACAAGAACGGCTCCACTTTAATGCTCTGCACGGCGAAGAAGGCCCGCCTGCTCCTCAAGAAGGGCCGCGCCTCCCTTGTCTCCAAGATTCCCTACGCCATAATGCTCAAGGACAAGGAGGTAAAAGTCGCCCCGGCGACCGACCTCCAGCTGAAGATGGACGACAGGGTGCTCGATGAGTTCCAGAGGCTCAAAAGCCTCCACCGGATGCTGGGCCTCTACCCCAGCCCCCAGGCCGCCAGGGCGGCCGGCGGGGAAGGGGCTCGCGGGGGCGGCGGGAACGTCGCGGGCCTTGCGGGCGCCGCCGCTACCGGCCGCGAGGCCTTCGGCGGCGTCCAGGACGGGGGGGGCGCCCGCGCCGGCGCGGCCGTTCCCGGTGGGTTCGCCGCCGGGGCGCCCGTTGCCGTGAACGCGGGCGCGGCCCCCCGCGGCGAGCGCTGGCAGGACCAGGTCATACTTTCGGCCGTGGAACCGGGCGCCTACGTCCTCGATCTGGGCTGCGGGCGCGGGGAGCTCCTGGCCAGGCTCACCGGGGAGCTGGGCGTGAAGGGCCAGGGCGTCGAGGTGGACCCGGAGGCGGCCATGACGGCCATGGAGGCGGGGGTGCCGGTACTGAACGTCGATCTCTCGCTGGTTCTGGGGGACTTCGGGGACAAGAGCTTCGACTACGTGATACTGGAGAGCACCCTCCAGACCCTCAGCAAGCCGCTGGAGGTCATCTTCGAGATGCTGAGGGTGGGCAGGAGGGGGATAGTCTCCTTCCCTAACTTCGGGCACTGGAGGGTCAGGCTGGATTTGGCGGCCAGGGGACGGATGCCGGTCACCCCGGATCTGCCCTACGGCTGGCACGATACCCCCAACATCCACCTTTTCACCCTGGACGACATCTTAGACGTCTGCGAGGCCAACGACCTTAGGATAGTGTCGGCATGGGGGCTGTGCGGCGGCGAGATAAGGCCCGTGGGCACCAGCGACAACCTCGTTACGGAGGAGGCCATACTGTTTTTGGAGAGGAGGGCCCCTTCCCGCGCCTGACCGGGCGTCGGCGCCCGGCCTGCGGCCCGCCAGGCGGGGCAGGCCCGCCTCCCGGAGCCCCGGCGGCCGGAAGGCCAGGCCTGCCTCCCGGAGCCCCGGCGGCAGGAAGTCCAGGCCCGCCAGGCAGTCCGCCCGCTCGAGTCCGCCAAAGCTAAGTGCGCAAGCCCTTATGCGGCAGTGACGGAAAACCTTTGCGCGGCGGGGGTTTTTATGCCAGCTCCTTCCGAACTGGGCGGCTGCGGCTCTTGCGGCGGGCCTCCGGCGGGTTCCGCGGGGGAAAGATCGAATATCGTTTGCAAACCCGGAGCTATCTGTGTTAAGTTACCTTCTTGCGTCAAGCCGCGACCAGGCATCCATGCGGCATTCCTGAGGAGTTCCACGAAGCCATGTCCAGAGTATGCGACATATGCGGCAAGTCCGCGCAGAACGGGCACAACGTGTCCCACGCCAACAACAAGACCAACAGGCTCTTCCAGCCCAACCTCCAGAGGGTACGCCATCAGGAGAACGGCATGGTCCGCAAGATCAGGGCCTGCACCTCCTGCATCAAGCAGGGCCTGGTCCATAAGCCCGCCCACCGCGACC
>JAIRZX010000630.1 GCA_031267005.1 Deltaproteobacteria bacterium | reverse complement strand
GGAACGGGAGCGAGACGGCCTTGAAGTTTAAGGACGGGACATGCGTAACCCCCCCGCCCCCCTCCGGGGACGGCTTGGGGTAGGCAAGCCCCCCTTCCGGAGGGACTCGCCGTTATTGCAGGCAGCCTTTGAATTCCGCCGGGCCGCGATTCCGGCGGCGCGGCTCGCCGCCACTCCCGCCGACTGGGGTAAAGCCGAAAGGCTGGGACCGGGAAGCCTTTCGGAGGGGGAGCCGGCGAATGGGGGCCGTGCCCCTCCCCGGATGCCGACGGCGCCGGTTTGCCGCCGCGGCGGCAAGGGCGGGCGTCCCAAAGAAGCCTGGCGGCTTTGGGCCCTGCCGGGGAGGGGGCGGCTCCGGGATACCCTGCGGACTGAAGGGGATGGAGTCGGTCGCCCGGGGAATGGGGAGGGCTTCTGGAGTTGGCCTTCGGCGAATGCCTTTGGCGGCGCACTGAGAAGCTCCCCGGCGGCGGGCTTGCTCCCGGAGGAACACGAGGCGGTCCCGGGGGACGCTGGGAGTTTTTGCGTTGCGGTGCGCTGCTGCGGGCGATCCCGCCCGCGCGCCTCTTCGCCCGTCAGCTCCAGTCGGCGGGCACCTTTTCCAATGACAGTTCGAGCCAACTCCCGAACGGGAGCCCCGGCAACTTACGGACGAACTTTACGGCTGTTTACGGGCGTTTCGTTCCGGCCCCGGCGGCAACCGGCCCTCCAAGCAAAAAAAAGCTTTGGCGGTGTCGGCGGTTTTCCGGGGACGCGAGTCCCCCGCGGCGCTTTCCCGCAGGGAGGGGAGCGCGCGTTTGCGTCAAAGCCCGTTTACGGCCCCGTCCGAACATTTCGGCGGAGGGCGCGGGGGGGCGTTGAGCCGCGCCTGGGACCGGCCCCATCAGGGATAGGGCCCTGGCAGCCGCCTTCAGGCAGAGGCTCGGGGACGGGAAGAACGGAGCTCGAAACGCCGCGGTCTTCGCCCAGGCGGAGATCGCCGCCTTGCGGATCTCCTGGCTCCCCTCGCTCCGGTCAAGCGACGCCCGCGCTTCCTTCGGCCGAATCAAGGGCGGGATCCGCGTAACCGAAGGGAAGACCGGGAAGATCCGCCCGTCGCCCGTAAACGATTCCGCCCGCGGCGGGCTCCGGGCCAGCAAGAGGAGCCGCCCCGTGGCGGCCGCCGGCGGGCCCCTGTTCCCCGCCGGTGGAAGCCGCGCCAAGGCGCCGGACAGGGGCGCGCGCGGCAGAAGTTCAAGGAGACCGCCAGCGCGCTGAGGCTTTCCGGAATCGGAACCCGCGCGACGCGCAGACTCTCGTCCGCTCCGTCTATTATGGATTCGGGAAAAGATCTCGCCCTAGTCCAGAAGGAGTTAAATCGCGCATCCCCCGCCGTAACCTCGCGCTGTATCGGCGGGCGGAGCCTCGCTTCCGGCCGGCCTCGGGAGCGAAAGTTTGTTCCCCCCGCCAGCGTTTTTCAGCCGACGGCCCCGCCGCCGTTTTCGCCGCCGCCCCTCCTTCTGAAGGACCAGGGGAAGGGAGACAGGGAGACTCCCTCGTCTACGGGGTCGGCGCCTTCCGCTTTTTTCAGCCTGCGGGCCAACAGAAGCGTGAGCGGGAGCAGGACTATCTCGAAGCCGGTTTTGTAGACGAAGTTCGAGACGGCCAGTTCTAGCCAGAGGGTTCCGCTTATGACGCCCAGGAAAGCCACCGCCGCGAAGGCCAGGGTGTCCACGGCCTCGCCCGCCAGGGTGGAGGCCACGAAGCGCCAGGCTGGAGGGCCGCCGGGGTTTCGGGTCTTCATCTTCGATAGCACGGCGGCGTTGACCAGGCTCCCCGCGAGGAAGGCGGCCAGGCTCCCCAAGGCGATCCTCGGGGAGAGCCCCAGGATGGAGTTCCAGGCTTCCGCGCCCTCCCAGCCCTCCGGGGCGGGAAGGAGGGACACCAGGTGGAGGCACAGGAACGCCAGCCCCAGGCACAGGAACGCCGTCCAGATGACCGCCCTGGAACGGGCGTAGCCGTAAACCTCGGTCATGAGGTCGCCCAGGACGTACGTGAGCGGGAAGACCAAGGTCCCGCCGTCGAAGGAGAAGGGCCCGAGCTCGACCATGCGGGTGGAGGCTAGGTTGGAGACTATGAGGAGCCCGGAGCACAGCCCCGCCGCCGTTTCAAGGCGGAAGGAGGCGCCCCGGGCGGGGGAGTCGGGCTTGGAGGACGGGTCGGCCATGGTTCGGGTGCCTTTGCTGGAGATGTTTCGGGTGCCTTTGCGGGAGGAAGCCCAGTCCGCCCCGGGCCGTGTAAAGGGCTGGGGGCGGCGGGAGCGGTTTCGGGAAAGCGGTCCCAGGAAAGGGGGATTCGACCGGCGCCGTCCCTGAGTGAAGTGCCGGTCCCCTCTTTAGAGTTGCGCCGGGCCGGTGTTGCCGGTCGGCTTGCCGCGGCGCCAGGCTAATCCCGGCCGGTCGGCTTGCCGCAGCGTAATGATAAGCCAGGCGCTTGGCATTACGCCCCGCCTGGCAAGGACGGCCCCGGGACCGGGGACGGCCCGGCCGGGGGGCGGGGCGGCGCCGGAAGGGCGGCGTATCAGGGGCCCGCCCGCGGCGAGTACGTCGGGCCCGCCGCGGCGCCCCCGCGGCGGAGCGAGCGCAGGAGCATCATCCCGGGCAGGGCGAGGACGGCGCCCAGCAGGTAGAAGCCCGGCCAGCCCAGGACGGTCACCAGCCAGCCGGAGGGGCTGGCCAGGAAATTGGCGGGCAGGGCCATGACGCTGGTCAGTATCGCGTACTGGGTGGCGGTGTAGTCCAGCCGCGTCTGGGCGCTTAAAAAGACGGTGAAGGCCAGCCCGGCGCCGCCGACTATCACGTGGTCCAGGGCGACGAAGAAGGCAAGGTAATGGAGGCGCGCCGGGAGGATCCACAACGCGGTAAGGGCGGCCATGTTCACCGGCTGGAGCCACCCGAAGATCCACAGAGCCTTCATGTTGCCGTACTTGCGCGACACAGCGTTCGCGATGGACACCCCGGCCAGTGTCGCGGTGAGGCCGAAGGCCTTGACCACGATGCCTATTTCGGTCTTCGTGTAGCCCGCGTCCATGAAAAAGACCGTGTTCAGGGACGCGATAAGCTGCTCGCCAAGGCGGTAGAGCAGCACGAAGGACATGAGGAGAAGCGCCCGGTCCCTCGCGAGGAAGTCCAGGACGGGGCCCTTGACGCTGTCCGCCAGGCTCCTCGGCCTGGACTCGGAGGCGGGGGGCTCCGGGCTCCACAAGAGCGTTATGGGCCCCAGGAGCACCGCCCCGGCCGAGAGCCGGAAGACCGTTTCCCATCCCCAGGCGTCCGCCGCGATGAGCCCCCCGCCGGAGAGCGCCACCATGCCCAGGCGGTAGCCCCACTGGTAGGCGGTGGAGCCGTCTGCCAGGAGCTTTTCGGTCGGGAGATCCTCGCGGCGGTAGGCGTCCACCGCGATGTCCTGGGTGGCGGAGCTGAAGCTCACCCACAGCGTGGAGAGCGCGGCCGCCCCCAGCCCGGCTCCCCCGGCGACGCCGGCTGCCGTGCCCTCGGTCGCGAAGGACAGGAGTCCCAGGGCGAGGGAGGCCTGGCTTATGAGGAGCCATCCTTTCCTGCGGAAACCGAAGGGGGCCGTGCAGTCCAAAAAAGGCGCCCAGAGGAACTTCAGGCTGTAGGGGATCCTCGCCATGGCGAAGAGGCCTATGACCGCGACGGGGGTGCCCCCGTCCCGGAGCCAGGCCTGGACCAGGGTCACCACCACGATGAAGGGGGCCCCTGCGGTGAAGCCCATGGAGAGGCTGGTGAGGATAGGCCTCAGGCTGGACTTTTCCCCCGTCGCCGCCGCGTCCACCGCCGTCAGTCCCCGGCCAGGGCCGGCTCCTTTATCCACAGCTCGGCCGTTATGAGCCAGTCGCCGCCCAGCCGGGGCTTTTCGAAAATGAGGGTCCTCTGGCCCAGGTCGTGGCGGAGCCTCGAGTCGTACTTGAGGCTGAAGACCGCCCAGGCGCGGCCGTGGTCGCGCGGGTCCAGCAGGATCAGGGGCTCCGATGCCGTGAGCTTGACGTCGCCCGAGGTGCGGAGTTCGGAGGCCAGCGCCGCCCTGAACTGCTCGCGGCCTATGGTGCGGTCCGGGCTCCCCGGCTCGAAGAACCTGAAGCGTTCAGCGTACAGCGCCGCCATGTTGTCGGCGAGCTTGTACTCCTGGGCCTGGGTCCAGCGCTTGAGGCGCTCCCTGAGGGCCTTGCCAAGATCCTGGGGGATGGAGCGCCTCAGGTCCGGCCCGTCCCCGGCCATGAGGGGGAGTATGTCCTGGGGCAGGTGGGGCTCCACCTGCCTCCACAGCCTGATTCCGGCGTCCTTGGGGATCTCCCGGGCGGGCGGGTACTGGAAGATGAGGGGCGTCCGGCTCTGGGGCCTCCCCACCAGGTAGAGCCCGGGCCGCTTTATGTCCGGCGGGCTTATCTCGGCTTTGAGCCCCGGCCCCTTGATGCTCCCCTGCCAGAGCCTGGCCATGTTCAGGCTCCCGTCCACCACCAGCACCAGGGAGTTCCTGGGGAGCGAGAGGAGCGCGGGGGGAGGGGAGGGCAGGGCCAGATCCGGGTCCCCCTTAAGATCGGCCGGGGCGGCGGGGGTGACGCTCGGGGCGGGGGGGAGGGCGTCCTCGAGGTCCGCGTAAGCGGGCAGGTACCCTGCCTCCTCCACCGAGATCCTGCCCGTAAGCGCGGGGGCAGCGGTTTCCCCGGCCGGGTCCGGGGCGCCGCGCGGGAGCCCCGTGCCAGCCATGTCCGGGCGTAGCAGGAACCAGCCGGAGACCATTAGCGCGGCGGCCGCCGCGGCCGCGGCTATCCTCGCCTTCCCGCGGGGCGGTCCGGGGGGGCGGCGGGGCCTCACGCCGCCCGCGGCCAGCCCCGCCGCCTCCTCGGCCACGGGGGGCGGCCCCGAGAGCCCGCCGGCCGCCCGGGCCACGTGGGCCGGGGTTATCTCCTTCTTGCCCTGGGACCAGGCGGTCATGAGCGACCTCTCGGCCGCGGGGTTCAGTTCGCCCGGAATCCCCCTGGACCAGGCGTGGAGCGCCGAGACGGCCTGTGAGGTGAAGAGCTCTCGCTTGGCGCCCGCCGCCTTGAGCCTGAAGGACAGGTACTCGGCGGTTTCGGCGAGGGTGAAGGGCGCCGCCTCGAGCTCTGCCGCGCCCGGCGGGAGGCTGCCGGGGAAGCCCGGCTCGGGGGTCCCGCACAGGATAAGCGACGTCTTGCCCTTCCAGGACGGCTCTATGCTCATAAGGGCGGGCAGATCGCACAAGGTATCCCGGCCGAGGAGCTGGGCGTCGTCCACAGCGAGCACGCACAGGGCCCCGGAGTCGGCCAGTTCCGAGACGGCGTTCTGGAAGAAGCCCAGGAGCGTCTCCTCTGGGGCGCCCGGGGGGAGCCGGTCCTTTAAGCCAAGCGCGTTCAAGGCTTCCGAGAGTATCCCGGAAAGGGTCGCGGCGCCCCTCAGTACCGTCATCACCCTCACCGAGGCCGGGAGGAGCGGGGGCGCCAGGCTGGACAGGAGCGCCGTCTTGCCGGAGCCCCTCTCGCCAGTGAGGGAGATGAGCCCGGGGGGCGGCCCCTTTCCGGCGAGAAGCTCGGCCATTTTCCGGAAGGCCGGGCCCTTGAAGAGGAACCTCGGGCTCAAGGACGACTTGAAGGGTCTTTCCCGGAGGCTGAAGAAGGTTTCGTAATCCATAGGGCGAGGCGACCCTCAAAAGGAACGTGGTGGAGGTCAATCAGCCATTATACAGGACTGCGGGGAGGCTTATCAACGCAGCCTCCCCGCCGCCCCGCCTCTCCCCGCCTGCGCCTCCCCGCCTCTCCCAGTCTGCGCCTCCTCGCCTCCCCGTCGCGGCGCCGTTCCGGGGCGGGGCTGGGCGGGCGAGGCGAATCGGGGGCCTCCGCCCGCGCCGGGGCTTTTGCGGAGCGGGGGGGCGCTGCGGGGCATTGCGGGCAAGGGTTATGAGCGCGCTCGTAGCCGGGAGGCGGCCCAGCCGCGTCCGGGTGAAGAGGGGCGCCCAAAGCGGCGCGCCGCGATGCGTCGGGTGCCGAAGGGGGGAGCCGTCTCCGGAAGCGGCGGGGCTCGCCCGGCGCTTTCCCCGCGCCGCAAGGGGCGCCTGGCGCGCGGGGGGGAGCCCGCCCGGTCGCAAGAGCAAGAGCTTGGGAAGGATCCGGCTGGCCGCCGGGCGGCGGCTCCGCAGTTGGAAGGGGCCCGGGGGCCCGGGAACGGAATCGCGCCTTTCGAGGACGGCGGCGGGGATTTTCCCGCGAGCGTGTATTGGCCAGTTCCGTGGCCGTTCTCCGGCAGTTTACAGGCAGCCCTAAGGTCGAACGGGCCTGAGTCAGGCTTTCCGCCTCCCCTCAGCATCTTGGGCATCAGACGGCTTCAGGCCACCTCTGCTTTTTCGGCCCGCCCGATTTCCGGAACGGCCGCCACATCTTGGGCCGCCTCCGTTTTTTTTAGAGCTCCCTGGCCCTCTCCGACTTTGTCGGCCCTCCCCGGCCCTCCCCGGCCCTCTCCGACTTCGTCGGCCCTCCCCGGCATTTTAGGCACCTCTCATTTTTTCGACCTCCCTAGGGTACCCGGCGGTCGTTTTCGTCTCCCGCGCCGATTTCGGCATTCCCGGGATATTTTCGGATTTTTTTCGGTGGCTTCGCGAAAATCCGAATTGGCCTCCGAGTAGCCAGAGCGTCTTCGGCTGGAAATAAATCCAAAGAACAATAAAATTTATAAGTTCGATTTACAATATATTTATAAACTAAATATTATCGTAAAATGACTTAGCCATATAATTTTATAAAATCAATAATAAACATAATATGCCATACTGTATAAGGATTAACGATAAAATCAATAATTAAATATAAGGAATATTTGCCATATAAATAATTATTAAATTTTTTGCCTTTAGTGATTTACATTAACTAATACAATTTTTGAAATATTAATTCAATTGGCTACTTCAATAGACGATGCCAGGTCCGAAGACGAAGCGAAATAAATTATAAATATGCGAAATTTTGAAAATTTGAAGTTTCGCATGTTAAGAAATATTAGCAAATATATTTATTAAAATATTGGCATGATATAATAAATGTTGTAAATTTGATACCGACATAATATAAATACAAATATTTTAAAAATGGCGTTAAGGCAATAGTTTTTCGGACAAATATTCATGATATTAATAATAGATGTTCTGAAGAAAATATCAGATGAATGCATATTATCTATTGACAGATTGGCCTAAAATATAATAATAAAATTATTACGCAATATACGCCAGCATGTCCTATGGACGGCTGGATCGCGTTACAGGCAATACCGCCGCCGCCCCTCCGTCCCGGAGCGTTGCCCGAAGGACGCGCCGAAAGCCCGGCTTTCCGGCGTTCCGGCGATGCCCGGGCCGGGTTTTCCGTCAGGGTTCCCGCTTCGGGCTTTGCGGGCCTGGCTTCCCTTCGCCGGGCGCGATCCCGGCCGGGATGGCGGTTACGCCGCCCTTCCCGCGAGGAGATTAATCCCCGCTGGAAGCAGTTACCTTAAACAGCGCCGGGCGGGCCGGTTCCCGCCGGGCGCCCCCTCCCGCCCCCAGACGGCTCAAACGACGCGTGGCTCGACTATGATTACGACAGACATCCTCTTCTCAGACGCCTATCCCTTGCAGGCCGCCGCCGCCCGCGGCGCCGTTGCCGTACGGGGGTTCTCCTCGCCGGACTCGGCGCCCCGAGACGAAGGCTTCCGGCCGGACCCTTCCCGCCGCTGGCCCTGGAAGTCCAGGGAGCTCACGGCGCCCCCCTTTTTGGCCTTCCCCGGAGACGAGACCCCCGAACTCGAGTCCGAAGGCGACTACGCCTGGCTCGACGCCGACCTGGAGGGCTTCGGGAGGACGGCCTCGGCGGGAAACCGCCTCGACTCCGCCATCTACCTGAGCCGCCTGGCGAGGCTCCGGCTTTTGAACGGCGACGCCAAGGGCTCGCGGGCGGCCGCGTCCGCCGCGTACCCCCACCTGTCGGGCGGCCAGGGCCCAAACTCCGAGGAGACGCTCTTCTGCGAGGAGACCCTGGCGCTTGCCGGGTACCCGGCTTGGGGCTGGTCCAGGACCAACGGGGCGCTCGCGGACGTGTCGCTCCGTTCCGCCAGGCACCTGGGACCGTTGAGCCCCCAGACGCTCCGGGCGATGTCGAGCAGGGCCTCGGTCGCCTCCAGGGAAGGGGTGAGGGATCTCGCCCGCGAGCTCTACGGGTCCCTGGTCTCCAGGGACATAAAGTCGCTGGGGCCATCGCACCGTTTCACCCTGGCCGACCGGATCAGCCTTGCCCGGGAGGCCGGCCTTGCCGGGGATTACGCCCTCGCGCTGGGACAGGCCCGCGCCTGCGAGGCGGAGGCCCGTTCCGAGCTGGGCGAGTTCCACCCGCTCAGGTGCATCGCCATGGCCCGGGCTGGGAGGATCATTGCCGCTTCCGGGGACCACGCGGCGGCGGTTCCTCCTCTGTCCGCCGCGGCGGGGCTCCACGAGCTGGTCTTCGGGGCCGGCCACGCCCGGACCCTGGACTGCGCGGGGGCGCTCGCGTCCTCGCTGTTCGCCTCGGGCCACCCGGAACTGGCAGAGAAGGCCCTCTTGAAGGCCACCGACGACGTGGAGAGGAACATGGGATCCTGTTCCCGCGAGGCCGAGGAGGCCTGGGAGAGGCTCCTGGATCTCCTGGAGGAGATGGGCTTCACGGGCCATTTCCGGGACGCCTTCGCTTGAAGGTGGGGTTTGGCCACGCCCGCGCCCTGCGCCGCCCCAGGCGGCGCCGGGCGGACCGGGGCGATGGGCGGAGGCTGGTCTCCCCGGCGCCCGGATGCCGACGGCCTGCGCCCTGAATCCCCCCCCGGACTCTCCCCGGTCCCGGGGCGAGCGACCATATAACAATTCAGGTTTGCGGAAACACACGGCTCCGGGCCGTACAATCCCCGCGTTCCCGCCTTTTCGCCAAGGCGGGCCCCCCGAACGTACGCGCCTTTCTTGAAGGCCCCTTCCAGCTTGAGCCCGCCGGAGGACATCCTTCCGCCCGCCCGCTTTTCAGGGCAGGCCCCCCGCCGAGCGCGGGGCGCCTCCCTTGACGCTGAGGCAGTCCGAAAGCCGCCTCGTCCGGACAATGGGAGCGGTGAAGTTTTGGCCGAAAAGCCAGCCGCTTTCGCACCTCCTCAAGTGAGGTGAATGGATACAACAATTAAGACCTTCCAAGGTGACGCCATGCAGGAACTCGTCTTTTTCGCGGCCGGCTTTCCCGCCGAAATGCTCTGGAGCCTTCCGGCCGCTTGCGCCGCGCTCTGTCTCGTCTCGGCGGCGGCGTTCCTCTTCATCACGCGCCCGAGCCCCCACATGGCCGACGGGCCCCAGCCCGGCGGATCGAGCCGGTTGGCGGCGCCGGGAACTGGCGCCGGAGACGCAGCCGATCCCTTTGTCTCCGGCCCGTTCTCGAAGGCGGTTCCCGTTTCGCACGGCCCGGCCCGCCCCATTCCCGCCCCCTTCCCCTCCAGGGGCCCGTCCGGGCTCAGGCAGGCCGCGGCCTTCCGCCCCCGGCCCGGACCTTGGGAGCCTATCGGGCCGCCGCCGGACGCGGTTACCCTCCAGCTCTTCGACGACGACATTCCGCCCTACGATCTCTGGCTTCCCGGCAAGTGGACGGCGCGGGCGGAAAGCGTCCGCCGCCCCTGATGCCGTCCGGAGACCGTTCCAGGAGCGGGCCTTCGCCCCTCCGCCCCCTCGCGAAGTCCTTCCAGCTCTACTTCAGGGCCGGTTTACCGCCACCCGCTACCGGCATCACCGATCTATCAGCCGAGCTTCCCCGTTCGCTGAAATCCTACCCATACCCCTGCCCCCGTTCCCGCCTTCCGGACAGCCGGGGGCCCTTCCCGCCGAGGCGCACACGGCGCAGGCGGGGGGCGGCCCGTCCCCCGCCAGCGCCAGCCGCAAGGACGCCATGGCCCCGAATTTCCAGGCGCGTGCGACTCCGCCTTCGGCCGTCTCGCCCCGGAGGAGCCTCTCGCCGTGCCAGCTGCAGCAGGGCCATAGCGAGCCGTCCTCCAGGACGCCCAGCCTCTGCCATGGCTGGCGGCAGGCGACCGGGCCCGGCGGGGAGGGGAGGGGGGGCGGGGCGGGAAGAAGGCTTTCGGGGAACCAGATCGGTTCCTGGACGGAAATCATGTCCGCGCGGCCCTCCCAGGCCGCCTTGAACAGCGGGAGCTCGCCCCGGTTCGCGGGGAGCTTGAGGAAGCTCACGCGCAGGAGCGGCCATTTGAGGCCCCTTTTCGCGCGCACGTCCAAAAACCCCTCGATGTTGGCCAAAAGCCTGCGCCAGTCGCCTCCAGGCCGCGCCCTGGCGTAGCTCTCCGGCCCGGCCGCGTCGACGGAGACTTCCAGGCGGGTAAGCCCAGAGTCGGCCAGAGCCTCGGAGAGCTCGCGCGTGAGCGCCTGGCCGTTCGTGCCCAGCCTGACGTCCATTACCCCGGAATTTACGGCGATCCTTACGAGTTCCGGAGCCCTTGGGTCCAGGAGCGGCTCGCTCCCCAGCCCGAAGGTGACGGCCGGAAGGGACCTCTCCCGGCCTTCGTCCATGAGCCTCCGGAAAAGCCCTATGTCCATGAGGCGCCGCTTCGCGCCAGGATTGCCCTCTCCTGCCTTTCGCCCCGCGCCTGCCCGGCGGCCCGCGCGCGCGCTCCCTGCCGCGCCGCCTTCATGCCCCGGGGCGGCGGTCGGCGCGGCCCCGGCGTCCGGCCTTGCCGGCTTGGAGGGGGCGGCGGCCTTGGCCGCCGCGGCTTCCGCCGCTCTCCTCCGGGGGAGCGGGCACATTACGCAGTCGAGCTGGCAGCCGGAACTCGCGGAAATGTCCAGGCTCAGGGGAAAGTCCCCGGGGTCCCCGCCCTCCGAGCGCTCGCGCCAGGCCCGGCGGTAACTGAGGAACCTCTCCCCGAAACGCCCTTCCAGGAGCTTCGTGTAGCGCAGGTCGGTCTCGTAGAGGGACGCGGCGCCTCCCGGGTCGCGGTGGACGAGGGTAGTGGCCGTCACGCGTGGCCTTTCTCCGGAGGGTCGTCGGGCAAGCTTTATGGCAAGCCTCCGGGGACTCCCTTTTTACGCCTTCGGGAACTCCCGGCAGGCGCCTCCGGGGACTTCTGTTGACGCTTTCGGGGACTCCCTGCAGGCGCCTCCGGGGACTCCTTGCAGGTGCCTCCGGGGACTCCCGGCCGACGTCTCCGGGAGCGCCAGTCCGGGAGTGCCTGGCAGGGCGAAAGCGAACGGGGAGGGGGGAGGCGGAGCGCGGCGGGAACGGGGCGGCGCGGCGGATGCCGCTCGCAGGCGAGCGGGGATAGCGCCCTAGCGTATGATGACTATGGCCTGGGCGGGCAAGGGCTCCCTGGAGGCCGTAAGGGCCTTGTCTCCCGGGAGCCTGTTCGCGAGCGCCCTCGCCTGGCCTTCCTTGCCGGGCTCGAAGGTCACTACCGTCTGGCGGCTTCCAGGCGAGGAACTGGGCCTTTCCGCGATGCTTACGACGTCGTAGCCGATGGAGGACAGGACAGCGCCGTAGTTCTGGGCGGCTGACGGGTCGCCGGTCTCGTTCACGATCATGACCGTGAGGTTGGGTTTGGCAAGGGGGGCGCGGGGCCTCCTGGACCTGCGGGCGCCGGAACCCTTGCCGGGCTTGCCGTCGGTCCCGAGCTCGCGGGTGCGCCTGCCCTTGGAATTCCCGTCCCGGGCCCCTTTGCCGGGGTCGGCCGGGGGCAGTATGGCCGCCCGGCCGCGGGCGGCGGGGTCGGTGGGCCCCTCGCCCGCCAAGGTCGATCCCGCGCGGCCTATGGCCGGCCCTTCGAAGGGGTCTTCGGGCGGGGCCGGAGGCCTTATGGAGGGACTGCGCTCCGGGGCGGGGGCGTCGGCCTGCCCCCGGTCGGGCCCAACCTCCCGGGGGGGGAGGGGCGGGGGCAGGAGGGGGGCCTG
>JAIRZX010000503.1 GCA_031267005.1 Deltaproteobacteria bacterium | reverse complement strand
CCGCCCTGAGGGCCGAAGGGGGGCGTAGCGCGCGGTGGCACGGGAGCCTTCGCGGCGGGTCTTGAGTTCCGGGCGGCCGCCCGGCGGAAGGCCCGCCCGCTAAGGCGCAGTCCGGACGGAACGGCCGGCTTTCCTTTCGGCCCGGCCCGGGGCTTGGCCCCCGCGGTCGGGCGACAGGGGCCTGGCCCGGCCCGGCGGTTCGCCTTCGCCGGGAGGCTTCAGGAGTTCGCCGGCCGCACGGCGCGGGGGGCGGGGTTCGGCGGCACGGGTCCGGGCGCAAGGGCGCGGGGGGAGAAAACTAGAATTCAGGTTAATTTTAATTCAAAGTGCCTCAAAGGTTCTTAATAATCCCTAAATATACGGAATTAGTTGACTTTACGGGAAAGTCACCTTACAATAGGATAAATCGGATTTTGCTTCCCGGACCCTTCCGAAGGCTCCGGGGCGGCCCCCTTCAGGGGGACCGCGAGGGCCCCGCCGCTGCGGGCCGCCCTTCGGGCGCAAAGGAGGTGGCGTCCCCTGCGCAACTACAGAAGACAGATGGCCCGGGAGAGGCAGGGCGGCTGGCGCTCCGGGATCGAGCGGGCCGCGTCTCCCGCGAGGGCAAGAAAGCTCGCTCGCGTCGCGGCCGCCGTCCTGGTAGCGGCCGGGTGCCTGGCGCTGGCTTTCTGGTTCCTGGCCCCCCGCGCCGAACGGGCCGAGGCCGAGGGGGCAGGGGCCGCGCAGGGCGCCGGGCTGGCTTCCCCGGCGGACAGCCCCGCCAAGCCCCCCAAGACGGCCCCGGTCAGGAGCGTTTTGCAAAATGTCCTGGGGCTCTGGGCGGAAGGGCTCCTTTCGGGGGACTACTCCAAGTTCCACGCGGCCCTGGCCGCCGACTGGAAGGCCAAGGACGCCCCCGCCGACATAGCCAAGGTCTACAAGCCCCTGGAGGCCTGGAGGGACGCGCTACGCACCTTCCCTTCCCGGGGCAAGCTCGTGCTTCTCCAGTCCGAACCCTACCGCGCCGACATGCCGGACGCGCCCGGCTCCGCGCAGCTCCGGGAAAACGTGGGGCCCGAGAGCCCCTGGCTCGTGCGGGGGGAGTGGCGGACCGGAAAGACGGCGCTGAACTTCACCCTCATATTGATTGCCGACCGGGGCGAGTGGAAGCCCGCCGGGCTCCTGGTCGAGATTTTCGAGAAGTAGGCGGGCGGCCCGGGGCGCCCTCGGGCGCCCTTGAAGGGGGTTTTCCGTGAAAGCCGCGTTTCTTTCCCTCGTCGTCTCGGCATTCTTGATGGCTTCCTGCGTCGCCCCGCCGAGGGGCGGGCCCCCGCACCGGGGAGGGGACGGCGGGCCGCCCCCGCGCAGGGGCGAGCACCAGGTCCAGCTGGCCTGCCCTCCGGGAGCGGACCCGGCCAGGCTGGACTGCCGCCACGAAAGGGGCCGCGGCCGCGGCCCCGGCGAAGGCAACTGGAACCGCGCGGAGTGCGGCCAGCGCGACTGCGTGCGGGACCGTGCGGGACGCTTCGTCTGCGCGGCGCGGAGGGGCGGCCAGGCCCGTTACGACGCCAGGCGCGAGCCCGTCTGCGACGGCGGTTGCGTGCCTATCGAACGCGCCCCATGCTCAAGGGGCAATTGACCCGCGGAAGGCCGGCCGGCCGGCCGGCTCCGGACAAGGAATCCGGAAAGGCGCGTGAAAGGCTCCGGGCGGGAGCGCCGCGGGGGCCGGGCATGCTTTGCGGCCGACGGCGTTACGCCTGCCGGTTGCGGGGCGTTGCGGGATCATTTCCTAAACGACTGTTCTCAGAAAAGGGGCCCCGCGGCCCCTTTTCTGCGCTTGGCGGCGGGCTGGGGGCTTTCATGCTCCTCTTCCCGGCCACGGAATGGTCCCAGGCGGGCGGGGAAGTCTTTGCGCGCCGGAGGGGAAGCGTACGGGATTTGAGTCCGTATCGACGCTTGAGAATCCTGACAGTCCGAAACGCCCTAAAATTCGGACTTCCCGGAAAGCCCGGAAAGCCCGTAAAGCCCGAACAGCATATCCGCCACACTTCCCCCGCTGTTCCGGGGAGGGACGCCAACCGGCCAGACGCTTCCCTCGCCGCAAGCAGCGTCGGCTTGCGGGGCGCGCATGCCAGATTGCCGCCGGCGGCGGCGAGCGTTCGCGGGGCGCGGGCCGGTCTCGGCCAATGGGCGAGCGACGCGGGAGTTAACCCCGTTATGCCGTTGCCCGTTTTCTGCCGATGCGGGGGTATGGCAACCCAAGGGAAAACGCGACTTGTTGCAGGGGGGGACGAGGCGGCATTGACGCGCGTCGAGGGGAATTGCCCGCACGGCAAGCCCAGATCATGAATTAGCTTCGCGTTCGCGGTTTCAAGCCGGTCAGTGTTTAAAGCCACGGGCGGCGGCCGGGGAACGTCGGGGCGCCGCCGAGAGCGGCTTGCAAACTATCGTTCGTATTGTTTTTGCGTGCCGGAAGGGTGCCGCGCCTCGGAATCGCCTGGAAACAAGCCGTCATTGCCCTTAATTGGGGAAGCGCGGGAAAGCTCCGCCGGTAACTATGCCGACCGCGGTTGAGCCGGAACTCTTTCCGCGCAAGCGGCCCACCGAGGTCTTTGCCGCCCCGGGACGCGGAAAGGCCTGTGCCAGGCCGAGGGGAACCGCCAAAGCCTAAGCCTAAGCATAAGCCAATGCTAAAGGGGGGAAGGGCGTTTCCGGCACCGTGCCTGGAGCGGGCGCCGCCCCAAGAAGGCTGGACCCTTGCGGAGGGTAAATCTGCCAACTTTATGCCAGATCGGCGCCAACTAAAATGCAAAATTGGCGCCTGCTATTGGCATACTAGTTTGCATTAAATTGGCGTGAAGATAGAGTCTAAGTTGGTTGCAATCGGTTTGAATTATTCAGTTTTGGAATAATCTGCAACGGCGTTCGGCTCTCAGGATTCCCTGTTGTTAAAGCTACGGGAGGGGGAACGGGAAAGAGAATCCGTCCCCTGGCTCCGCCTGGCGAGAGCGGTTTAGGCCGGAGGACGAAGGCCAGGGGAATGAACTGCGGACCACAGAATGTCAAGTTGCACATCGATTGATGGTATTTCAAAATAATAAATATACAATTGGCGCCCCAGTCGCCGTCCGGCCCGTTTCGCTTCAGCGGCGGGCGCGGGGCGAACTGCCTTGTTTCCGGCGGAACTTCGCGGCTTTGGAAGGACGGCCCGCAGGCTTTCCGTACGAAATTTAGAATGGTACCGAGATTGCATAAGTGCTTTGTAACGGCAGATGCGGCGGAAGTAACTGAGCTGGCGCAGCGTGGTGCCTTCGAGGAGCTAGATCCGGTGACGGGCTAGCTTACGAGCGCCCGTTTTGCTACCGCTCCGTCGTCCGGCCCAGCCGGGTTTGGGAGCGTTCACTGGTTTCCCCGCGCCCCCCATTGGGATTCAGGAACAGGCGCTCCCGTTTAATTTCGCGGCCGGGCGTTATTTTGAGCGAACGCCGCGGCCAGTTGCCTTTTCTTGCAATTATGGAGGGCCGGCCAGGTTCTCCTGCCCCGGTGTCCGGGCCAGCGGGCCCGAAGGCGCTTCAGTGTCCCAGCCTCCCGCCCTCCCCCGGTTAGGGAGGGGCGTCCGACGGAAAGCGGCCTCGGCCGGCGGCCGGCGTCATGGCTTTCGGGACATGTGGCAAACCAGGCTGTCCGGGCGGGATCCGCCCGGCGGCATAGCTGTATTTCGGATCCTTCGACTTCCCCACGGCGGCGGAGGAACCGGCAGACGGTAATTTGCCGGCGCCGCGCGAGGCGCCGGACCACAGCTTTCGCGACTCCGGCGAAAGGTCTCAAGGAGAAGCCAATGGCCGCCGAAACGCTCCGCATCGCACGCCGCCGCACTTCACGGGCGGGTATCCACGACCTCTTCCGACGCCCTTTCCGCGCCCTTGCCAAGGCGGCGTCCGCGGCGGGCGTTTCGGCCCTCGCCGTTGCGGCGGTTCTTTTCGCCGGAGGGGCGGCCCCGGCGGCGGCCTCCTCGCCCGAAGCCCTGAACTACCAGAACAGCCCGATAACGAGCACGGGAAGGACCGTGCCCAGGGTGCTCCTGGTCATGTCCAAGGACCACAAGCTGTTCCAGCAGGCCTACAACAACTTCTCCGACATGGACGAGGACGGGCTGCCCGACACCGGCTTCAACCCTTCCGTCGTCTATTACGGGTATTTCGACAGCAAATCCTGCTACGCGTACTCGCGCCCCGTGGTCGGCGGCAGGAACAAGGCCAAGATAAACGAGTATTTCTACCTTGCCGGCGCGACCATGGAAGACCAGTCCCAGACGGCGCTGGACAGCGCCCGTCCCGACAGCGTGAAGAAGGCCGGAATCAAGGCCGCCCGCGCGGCCCACTACTCGTCCGGAGAGAAGATAGGGATCTGCAACAACCCCCACTCCTCCGAAGGCGGGCTCTACAGCGGCAACTGGCTCAACTTCGTTTCCGCCACCCGCATGGACGTGTTCCGCAAGATCCTTTACGGCGGGCACCGGTACGTCGACGTGGACGGCATAACGGTGCTCCAGAGCTCGCTCGTGCCCAGGGACGCCCACACCTGGGGTACCGACGTCCTTTCCGACGACCGCTGGGCCGCTGAGACGTTGAACACCAAGTACTTCGACATTTCCAAGTACACGCCGTTCCCCAAGCCGGCCTCCGGCACCGGCCACTTTTTCGCGCGGACCCGCAACAGGTCCCTAAACGACGGCGACAGGCACTTTCCCATGATCCAGTATATCCTGCACGCCGGAAACGATATATGGGAAAAGAGGGTGCAGGGCGCCGTCGCGTCCACCGGGGGCCGCTACTTCGACTGGGTGATGAACAAGGCGCCAAACCCTTCCACCGACCCTACCCTAAAGCTCTATCAAGGCGAAAAGCACATAAGGGAACTGGTGGCGCAAGTCGTCGTCTGCGACAAGAACTACTTTTCCGCAGCCGACAACTGCCGCGCCTACCCCAACGGCAACCTCAAGCCCTCGGGGCTCCTCCAGCAGAACGGCGAGCACGGCCAGATGCTCTTCGGGCTCATGACCGGAACCTTCGACAGGAGGGGGGACGGCTACGACGCCAAGGACGGGCCCGGGGAGTACACCAGGCGCAAGGGAGGCATTATAAGGGCCCACATCAACGACCTCTCCTCCTCGGTGGACCTGAAGACCGGCATCATCAAGGCCGCTGGGAAAAAGGACAAGGACTCCAGCTTGATCAACACGATCGACTCGCTCATCATAGCCGGCAGCCCGACCTACGGCGGCTCGTACCTGACCGCGACCAGCTGGGGCAACCCCGTAGGCGAGCTTCTTTACGAGGGGGTCCGCTACTTCGGCAGGCTCACCGAGGAAAGCCTCGTATACGGGACGGTGCAGCCCACCTTCGACTTCGTTCCCAAAAAAAAGGAAAGGGACAGCTTTCCCGACATGCCGCTCGTGGGCTTCCACGACTGGAACGAAATCCCCGCGATTCCCTCGGCCGAGTGCGCCAAGCCCATCATCATCCTCATAGCGGAGGCGGAGACAGACTTCGACGGCGACCAGGGGGTCAATTCCGCGGGGGGGCTGAAGGCCAGGCGCCTGGACAAGCTCGTCGCGTCCAGCGCCGCCGCGACCCTTCCCGACACCTTCGACATGAACGCTTATCTCCAGATGATAACCGACAACGAAGGCTTCAACAAGGACGGCAAGAAGTACTACTGGTCCTCCCTGCCCGCATTCAACACGTCAGACTGGGTCAAGGACGCCTACAAGACGGAACACGACGAGGACCAGATCGTCTGGGGGGACTGCTCCCCCGAGCCGATAAAGACCCTCGCCGCCGTCAACGGCATCTGCCCCAACCGCCCCTCTTTCGAAGGCACCTACAGCGCCTCGGCAGTGGCGTATTTCGCCCACACCCACGATTTCTCCCCCCCGGGCTCCGTGCAGCAGGCCCTGGACGTTTACGCGGTCACCCTGACCCCCACCTTCCCGCCGATGGACTTCCCCGTTTACGGGGCCGACGGCAAGCCGGCCAAGAGGATAGAGATCCTCCCCCTGTCCATGAGCGACCGAGACAGGTTCACCACCGACAACCGCCTCCTCGAGGTGATTAACTACTACATACTCGACTGGCGGACCGACTCGAGGGGGACTCCGTACAAAGTGGTCATGAGGGTCAACTACGAGGCGGCCTCCATGGGCTACGACAAGGATCACAACGGCTCCAACTGGGACGCCGACATCGTTGTCGAGCACGTCTTCGAGCTCCTCTCCGACCGCGAGACCGCCAAGACCGGGACGACCGTCTACAACATGTCCAATACCAGGCCCGTTTACCCCAACACCAAGGAGGGCAAGAAGGCCGACAGCAACGACAAGAACTATTACCAGGGCGACTGGATTTCAGGCGCGCTGAAGGTCAAGGGGGGCAAGTACTGGACCTTCCAGGACCCCAGGGACGGGTCGGACTTCGTGATCGAGCCCGGAGACGTGGCGGGGATCATAAACGGCCAGTGGAAGGTGGCCATCCACATCAACCGCAGGATGATGACCGGCTACACCATAAGCGGCTCCACCCACGACGGGCTCTACATGGACCTCGCCCGCAAGCACCTCGGCAAGGGAATACCGAAGTTCGGGACGCCCCCTTCCTGCAACTGGCCCAAGGGCTACGGAGAGGATTCGGCAGCCCACAAAGGCTTTAACTGCTTTACCGACGTGCATGCCACCGACCACGGCCTGAGCACTCCCGACCCCATTACGGAGAAGGTCTGGAGGACCTTCGAGTTCGACAACGACCCCGAGAAGGCCGGCAACTACCTGCCCAACCCCATGTACCTCGCCGCCAAGTACGGCGGCTTCACCGACTACAACAACAACGGCAAGCCCGACGCGGGGGAGTGGGAAGGGGGGGACGGGAAGCCCAAGACCTACTTCCAGCCCCTTAACGTTTCCGAACTCCCCGCGAGGCTGGACGCGGTGTTCCGCGAGATATCCCGCTCCGTTTCGACATCGACGGCCTCCTCGGCCTCCATCGACACCATCTTGGGCGGCGGGGTGTCCGTCCAGACCGTCTACTACCCGGTCTACACCAACCCCGCCCAGCCTTCCCAGCAGCTGAGGTGGGTAGGCTCCGTCTTCGGTCTGTTCCTCGACAAGTGGGGCAACCTGCGCGAGGACAACGACCACAACGGGATCCTCGACATGGCCAACGGCGAGGACGGGGGCCAGGGCGACTACGTCGTGACCTTCAACAGCCTGAGCCACGAGCCCGAAGCCGCCTCCAAGCCCAAGTGCTACTCTTCGGGGGACTACATTTCCCGCTGCTACGATCCGTTCGGCAACAACGCGCTGTCGCCGCCCGTGATCCCCCCCTCCTCGGTCCACAGGTTAGAGTCCCTGTTCGACACCGGGAGCTGGCTCGCCCATCTCGACTCCTCCAAGCTCGCTTCCGGCCCCAGGAGCCTCCAGTCGGCGGCCTCCCGTTCCGACGGGCGCAGGAGGATCCTCTACGAGGCGCCAGCGTCCCCGAACCGCGCCAAGCCCGAACTCGCCCTCTTTTGGTACGACAACCAGGACGAGCTGGCCAAGCTCATGCTCCACGCCGGCAACTTCCAGGAATCCCTGCCCGGCGGGATGACCAGGGCGGCGGCCGCGAAGAACCTCATCGACTGGATGTACGGCGTAGAGGTCAATGGCTGGCGCTCCCGCGTCATAGACGATCCGTGGAAAGAAAACGGGGGCCCCGTCGTCTGGAGGCTCGGGGACGTCATAAACTCCAAGCCCATACTGGTCGGCACCCCCGCCAGCGGGTTCGACCTCCTCTACGGCGACATGAGCTACTCAGCTTACAAGGCCGCCAAGGCGGGCCGCCGCCAGATGGCCTACTTCGGGGCCAACGACGGCATGCTCCACGCGGTTAACATCGGCTTCCCCGCCACGCTCTCCATGGGCAAGGTGTCCTTCGAGACGTCCAGGGGGACGGATACTCCCCACGAGCGCGGCGCGGAGATCTGGGGCTTCATACCCGCCTCGGTGCTCCCGCACCTGCGCTGGCTGCCCGATCCCCTGTATAACCATTCGTATTACGTGGACCAGAAGCCGCTCGTAAGCGACGTCCAGATAAACGGCGAGTGGAAGACGGTCCTGATCGGCGGGCTCAGGCTCGGCGGGCGGACCATAGAGACCCCAGACTCGTCGGCGGCCGGAGCTGAACACTACTTCTCCGAGATCTTCGCGCTGGACATTACCGACCCCGAGTCCGACCCGATCCTCATGTGGCGCTACAGCACCAAGGAGCTGGGGCTCACCGTGGGCCTCCCCTCGGTCGTCTCCTCCGAAGGGGCGTGGTACGTCGTGGTCCCGACGGGGCCGGTAACCGACAGGCCCGTGACGGCGGCCCAGTCCAATAGCGGGACGGCGTACGTGCAGTTCGGCTCCGACTCCCCCTACCACGGCTACAGCAACCAGAAGGCCAGGCTCATAGTGCTCGACGCCGCGACCGGCGTGCCGGACGCCGCGGCTTCGAACCCCAACTTCCTCACCGTCGTGGAGCCCAACTCCTTCTTCAACAACCCGTTCCTGCCCGCGGCCCAGACCCGCAAGTCGCCTTGGACCAACCACGCGCTCTACTACGGGCTCACGGTTTCGAGGAACCCCAACGACTGCACCGACAGCGGCGCCGTATACAGACTGCAGACCGTGGACGCCGACGGCACGCCCCGCAGCGTGTCCAACTGGGAGCTCAAGAGGCTCATCAATACCGACAGGCCCGTCACGGGCGCCGTCAACTCCACCTACGACTCCCTGAAGAACCTCTGGGTCGTATTCGGGACCGGCAAGATCTGGGGCTCCGAGGACGTCACCCCCTGCTCCAGCATGAACACCTCCGTGTGCGAGGCAAACCACGTGCAGTACCTCTACGGCCTCAAGGAGGAGCTGAACGCCGACGGGTTCATGACCTTCTCCGATCTGACCGGCGAGTCCGCGAGGATCCTGGACGTCACGGGCGGCGTGGTCTACGAAGGCGGGGGGGTGGCAGGCGTCGCCGCGTCGCCGCACCTGCCCGGCTCCCAGTCCGGTCCCGTACACTACGGCCTCATAGCATCGACCCTAAAGTCGCCCGCCGTCATAGGCTACAAGAGGGCTTTGAAGATAGGCGACGTCCTGTACCCGAACCAGCGCCACAGCTACGAAATGTCGCTGACCCAGCCCAAGTTCGTGATCCTCGCCAACGGCAAAAGCCTCACGGCCTTCACGACCTTCGAGCCCAGGGCGGGCGGCTGCGGTGACACCGGGGACGGCTACCTCTACCTGGTAGACACATTCACGGGCCTTCCCGAACCCTCCACCTGGAGCCTCTTCAACACCGGCCTGCCGCCCGCCAACGGCTCCGGAGCCGTCCGGGGCGCGGTGTCGGTAGGCAAGGGCAAGCCCACGGAGGCGTTCGTCGTCTCCTCCGCGTCCGGCACCGCCATCTCCTCCTCGGCCGAGGACGCGAGCACGGTTTCCATCTTCATCCCGGCGAACGCCCTCCCCTCAAGCCGCCAGGTATCCTGGAAAGAGGTCATGGACACCGGCTTCCAGCTCACCGAAGAACTGATGGTGAAGGATCTCAATTAACCTGCCCCCAACCCGCCGGAGCTTCCGGCGGGCTCCAAGGCCCGATACGGAAAGGGTGGCCTTCGCGAAAAAGGCCGCCCTTTCCGTTTGGGGGGGCTTTCCGGAAGGCCAGCGTCCAGGCGGAGCCGTTTCGCTTCCGGTTCCCGGCTCCAGAGGCCACCCCGGGGACGTCCTCAGTAAAGAGAGAGCCAAAGGGATGCGAAGGGAGCCTAAGGGAGCCTAAGGGAGCCTAATGGTGCCTAAGGGAGAGCCGGGCAAAAGCTCCCCGGGCGGCGGATTGTGCCTGAAGGAACCCCTGAAGGAACCCCTGAAGAAGACCGTGGCGGGAGATTCAGCCTGAAGCCTGTTGTGCAAACCAGTTTTTTGAAGACGGGTTAAATTTGAATGAAGGCACTTTCCAGCAAAATGGCGGATCGTGTTTGGCCGATGCGCCGTTATCCTGAACACTCTTTCGTTCAGACGGCCCCAAAACCCGGTGTCAGGCCCAATTTAAAATGGGCCTGACATCCTGCGGGGGACGCCTATACGATAATGTCGATCGCAACGTTACGGGTCATCAGACCGTCAATCACAGCTGGGCGCATGTCCACCCACTACAAGCGCAGATTCGTTTGCGTAGACTATCCGGGAACCGCCTTATCATCGACACTATATGCTCATTCCTGCAACGATTGGGCCAGGACGGAGGCAAGCGGAAGCAATTCTACCAAAAGCGCGTAGAGATGGTAGAGGCAGATCACCACGTCGCAATCGATGGAACCCTAAAGCAGGATACCAGCAAAATTAACGACCTTTCAGCGTTCTCCTGCAAAGCGAGGGTGAAGGGATGTCAGGAAATTTCCGTACTGTATGCTTATGACATTGAACTCATGGAGCCGATCTGCGCACAGATCTTCCCTGGCAACAGCATTGGCGCAAGCTCTTACCCGGAGTTCGTCCGGGACAACAATATCAAGAAAGGGATCATCGTAGCGGATAAGGGTTTCCCGCCGAGCAATATCGAAGACGTGCTGAAGGAAAGGCCCGAGTTGCACTTCTTGACGCCAATCAAACGAAACGACAAGCGTATCGCCG
>JAIRZX010000399.1 GCA_031267005.1 Deltaproteobacteria bacterium | reverse complement strand
TCCAGGACTTCCAGGACTTCCAGGACTTAACGAACGCCCCAAGCTTCCGGAGCGTCCTGCGTCTCCCCCTCCGCCTTCCCCTCCCGCTGACGCGCCCGGCGCGCAGCCGAGGCGAGCCTTGCGGCTCCGCAGCGCGGCGAAGATCCCTTCGCCAAGCGTTCCCAGAAGGCCAAGTCCCAGGAATGCCCTGAAGGGTCCCCGCGCTCCCTCCTCCTGGACGAAAACGCACCAGAGCCCGAGTGTGGCGAGCGCCGCCAGCCCCGCGCACAGCCCGGCCGGGTCGCCCCAGCGAAGGCGCTTTCCCCGGATCCCCAATAGCCTAAGCAGAAGCCGCCCGTAAAACGCTAAGGGAAACGCCGCCAGGGCCAGGAAAGCCGTGAAGTCCAAGGCGCTGACGAGTGAATTCATCTCCGGCTCCCACTGCCAGAATCGTGCCTGGCCGCATCCCCATGCCCGCGAGCCCCGCTTGCCTTAGAACTCCCGCTCTCAGGGCCCAGGGCCCCCCGTTTGGCCCGGCTTTCCCCCTCTAACCTCGCCCTCGCCCCGCGAAACATCAGCCTTGGACTGCGCCTTGGCCTTTGCCTAATGCCTAATGCCTAACTCCTAAGGCTCTGGCTCTGGCTCTGGCTCAGGCTTAGGCTTAGGGTTCGTGACTCAGGTTCAGGGCTCAGGCTCAGGCTTAGGGATCGTGACTCAGGTTCAGGGCTCAGGGCTCAGGGCTCGGGCTCGGCCTCGGGCTCGGGCCAAGGCTGAACTTACGTTTCAAGCAAAGCCCCTTAACTTCCGTCCGAGTCCCTAATCTCAAGAAGCCAGCTCGACCAGCGCTCGTCGCGATGGTTGTCGAGCTCCCGGAAATCCAGGGCTTCCTTGAGCCGGGACTTCAGCTCGTTGGCCTCCCTGGGCAGGAGCCCGGACAGGATGAGGTACCTCCTGACCGAATAGGCGTTATTGTCCAAAAGTTCCAGGTGGACCGCGAGCGGGAGGTTGGCCATCAGGACTTCGGCGGGATGTCCGGCCCTGTCGGCCGCCTGCCCGTGCTCGAAGACGCACTTCCCGGCCATGCGGTTCAACCGGGCGTTCCTTACCGCGCATTCGGCGGCCAGGTGGCTGTAGTCCACGCCCAAGGCGTTCTCGCCCCCGAGGCGCAACGCCGCCAGGGCCAGCACCCCTGTCCCGCAGCCCAGATCAAGGAATGTCTTGGGGGGGTTGCGGTTCTGGGGGCTCATGATCCTCAGCAGGAACCCCAGGCAGGCCCTGGTGGTGGGGTGCCCCCCGTAGCCGAAGGCCAGCCCGGGGTCTATGTACACCGGCGGAAGCTTCTTGGGCCAGCCGCATACGCCGCCGATTGACCCGTCGGCCGTTTTTTCTTCGGGCACCCCGTCCCCCTCCCAGGGCAGGATCGACAAGGGTCCCAGGACGATGGGCCTGGCGTTCGCGCCGTCCTGCCACTCGTCGTAGCGGAGCAGGTGCTCCTTCCGGAGTTCAAGCCCGGGCACCGCCGCGAACAGCCGCCCCATGTCGGCCCGCGCCGAGCAGAACAGGAAGGCGAAGTCCGCCTCCCAGTGGTAGCCCTCGAGCTGGGGGCCAACCAGGGATTTCAGATCGCAATGATCCAGAAGGCTCCGGGTTTCGGCCTCGCAGGCCCGGAGCTCGTAGATGGAAAGGAGTGTGTCTGGACGCATGACTGACCGGGAAAGCGCGTTTAGCGCTGGAAAACGGGGCTGTTGAAGGCGGGCGGACGCCGCTCGCTTCGGGGGCGGCCTCCCGAAGGGGGGGGGCTGGAGCCCGAAAGCATTTGGAAAGTTAGCCTTAAAGGCGGTTCATTAGCCTTAAAGGCGGTTCAAAGGGGTCGCCTGGCTGGGCCGGAGCCCTGAGCATCCAGCTCCTGAGCCCCCCCAGTGACCCTGGCGAGGCTCGGAAAAGGCGCGCCGAAGCGGGAGATAGCCCGCACAGGGTCAACATCCCCATTATAGTGGCAACCGGTCCAGGCTGTCGGCCGCTGCCGTTGCAGAAAAGAGCTTTTAATCATCAATAATGGATTCAAGCCTGATGTTTCGATTTCCCTCTGTCCGTCAGGCTGGCACCCGCCCGGTCCGACACGCGGCTTGCCTGCCTCCCCAGACCTCTTTCCTGCCTGCAAGCCTCTAAGCCAGCTAGGTATCCGTTCATGCGGCGGAGAGGGGAGAAGAAGGAGGAAACCGCGCTGCCGTGGCACAGGCACGGGCACGCCACGGGCACGGGGTTGCGGCCAGCAAGGTCAAGCTCGCCCCCCCGCAAGCGGGACGGCAAGCTCGCCGCCAACGGGCGGCAAGGCCTACGCGCCGCCCGGCCCAGCGGGGTCCGGGCGGCGCTCGGCACATATTCCGAGGCGGCCCGTCAAGGCCGGCGCCCGCTCCCGGGCCGCCCTAGGCGAGCTACTGCGGGGCTGCTTCATGGCGAGGCGCCGGAGCCGTCATTGGCGTGGAACAAGCAACAACGGACGAGGCGTCCGGGACGACATCGGCGGGCAGCCGGAACCACTCAGTCTGCTCCCGGATGCGCGATTTGCCCCGTATTTTTAAGCCCCCTGCGGGGAGAGGGAGATGCTTTCAAGGCTAAACCGTTGAAATTATTTGAAAAATTCCGATTTTAGATATAGTGGGACCGAGGACTGCCAATGTCCGGGCAGACAGACCCTTCCGCCGGCGTCTCGGGAAGCGGGGCGACCGGGGCTTACCCGGGCGGACCGGGCTTGTTGGCAGGAGGGGGCTTCCCGGCGTCCTCTGGCGTTTTGGAAGGCAAGGCCTTCTTGGACCCCGTTGCCTTTTTGCGAGGAATGGCCTTCCCCGGCGGCGCCGCCGTTTTCAGTTGCAGGGCCTTCTTGGAAACCGGGGTCTACGCGGACTTTTGTTTTAGCCGCAAATTCCCTGGCCTTCTTGCGTCCGGCGCCGGGCGCCGTCCGTTATGGCGGGGAGGGGCCGCAGCGGGCGCCTCCTACCTGGCCCCGAAGCCCGGAAGGAGATGCCCGGCCACGAAGGCCAACGGCCCGCGTCCGGCGGGGGGCATGTTGGGGTAGAGCGCCTTCAGCCTCTCCGGGGCCTCGGAGCTCACGAAAGCCCTGCCCGCCCACTGGAGGAGATCCTCGTCGTTGTAGTCGTTCCCCATGGCGACCGCCTCCCAGGCGCCCATGCCCAAGCCGGCCGCCAAAACGGCGGCGGCCTGGCCCTTGGAGACCTCGGGGGGATAGATTTCCAGCCACATGGACCCGTCCCCGTAAGGGGAGGTGCTGACCACCGTCGAAAGCGCCGGAGCTTCGGCGTGGAAACGCCTCTCGGCCTCGCGCATGGAAGGGGGGTCGCCCATGACCAATATCTGGGCGTAGGTCCTGGACTCGTCCCCGTCCCAGGGGCCGCCGTCGCCCTCCCCGTAGCGGATCCTCGCCTCGAAAGAGGGCGGCGCTACGCCCTTGGGGGCGGAGTAGTGGAAACGGTGGGTCTCGGGGGGAGGGGGAGCCAGGAAGAAGCCTGCGCCCAGGGACCGGGCGATGTCAATCGCCCGTTTCGCCAGGGGGGGGGTAAACTCCTTCGAAGCCATAAGATCGGTTGGCCCCTCCGGCCCGAAGCGGGAGGTCGCCAGCCCCGACGAGCTGATGAGGTAGTCTATCTCGAAGGAAGGATCCCAATCCCGCATAAACGTCGTGATGCTCCGGCCGGTCGCAACCGCCCTTACGACCCCGAGCTTGCCCAAGGTTTTCAACGCTTCCACGTCCTCGGGGGAGACCGGGGCCCGGAAGGGCTTGAGCGTTCCGTCGAAGTCCGATATCCAGAGCCGGGGGCGGTTTTTGGGGGGAATGAAGGCCATCATTGACGTAATTGTCGTCACCCGAAACTTAAGCTGTCCGGCCCCGTTTCGGGAGCGCGGAGCCCGCCACGCGGCTTTTGAAGCGGCGATCCGCAACTGGACTCCGTCCGCGGGGGGGGCTCGGCGCGGCAGAGCCCAATAAAAACGCGGTTGTCGGGCTGTTGCCGGAGTCCCGCCCGTGAGGGGCGCCAACTGTCTTGGCACCTGGGGGAGGAGGGGAAAGAGAACCCGCCTTGAACGGGCAGGCGGCCTTGGCCCTGGAAGGGATTTAACTCTCAGCCGGGCGGAAAGAACGCTGGAAAACAAAACGCCCGCTCCTGGGGCCGTTTGGGGCGCACCCGAAGGCGGAGCGTCCAAGGCCGTAGGCGGACGGGCGGAAAACAAACAACGAGGGACGGGGAACTGGAAATGGGACAAGCGCCTCTTGGGAAGCGGCCGAAAACCTAGCGGTATCCTGTGAGGGCTCGTCCTCTGCAGTATCGGGCGAACGCGCGATCGGAAAGCGCGAAAGCCCGAAAAAAGCCTGTGGCGGGGCCGAAGGCTCAGGCAACGGGCCTGCGGGGACCTGCAGGGCCGGAAAGATGGTTATTAAGCGGGAGCTGGCCCGAGCCTTAACGGATGACCTGCTCCGGACTCATGCCGAAACGCCTCGCAAGTGTCGCGTTTCTGCCTCGGGTAGAGGCGCCGGCTCCCGTCAGGGGAGACCGTCCGGCTCCGGGCCGAGGCCCGGAAGGCGCCGAAGCGGCGCAAGCCGCTGGAATCCGAGGGGATTTCGTCAAAAGGCTCCGTAGGCTCGGCAACAGGGGCCGGAGCCGACCGGCGCCGCGACAAATCAATTGTTGGCCCGAGCCAGCAACTTCTTCTCGCCCCTGGAGGGGGACGCCTGGCCGCTGAAAACCTCCTCGCGCCTCAGCTGGCAGACGAGGTTAGTGCGGTTGGTGCAATCTCCCCCGAACGCGCCGCTGGTCTCGTACCAGCAACAGGTAGGGGCGCTGTTGCATGCTGGGCCGGTGCTCTTTCGCTTGCTGTCGTTAATCGTAAGATCCGTTGCCATCTTCCACCTTCCTTCGTGTCAAGGAAGTGACTAGTGTTCCGGCGGGCATTAGGGCCCGCGGGAGGTCAATGAAGCGGGCGGTGGCAGTCCCGCGCCGCCGGCCTGCCGTACGGGTCCCTGACACGGTCCCGTCTGGAAGGCCTGGTCGCCAATTAGTTATGCAAGAATGAAGCCAGCGTCAGACTGACTTCTTGGGGGTGCGGAAAAGGTAAGGCCCTCCGTCCAAAGTCGAACGGGAGGCCAGATGCGGGTTCAAGAGCTTGAGCGCCTTGTAGCCCACCCCGTACCGTTGGGCCACGGACGCCCAGGTGGACCCGGAGGGGAAGGTCACCATCGACTCGTCGTACAGATCGGGGCGGTACAGCCCGGCCGGGGCGCGATCGTTGAAGCCGTAAGCCGGGGCCCCCTCCATAACCAGCTTTATCGCGGCTATGCGGTAGACGTAGCGCTCGGTCTCCCTGGGGAGGTTCAGTTCCCAGTAGTCAGACCCGCCCTGGGAGAGGGCCTGTGAGATGCGACCGCCGCCCGCGTTGTAGGCGGCCATGGCCAGGGGCCAGTTGCCGAACTGGCCCCTGAGCTGGCCCAAAAAGGTCATGCCCGCCGGCAGCGCGACGTCGGCCAGAAGCCTCTGGTCTTCGGCTCTCGTCACCTTCACGCCGAAGCCCCTGGCGGTGGACGGCATGAACTGCCACAACCCTGCCGCCCCGGCCGGGGAAAAGACCGTCGGGCGCAGGTCGCTCTCGCCGACGGCCAGGTACTTTAGGTCGTCCGGCAGTCCGGCAGTCCTTAAGGAGGACTCGATAAGGGGGAAGTAGCGGATGGCCCTGCGGCGCCAGAGTTCGACCTGGGCCGGGTTGTGGACCAGGAGCAGGAACTCGTACTCGAGCCTCTCGCGGACCGCAGGTCGGTCCACCGGGATGCTCTCGCCGCAGATCATGGGGGACGCGGGAAGCTGGAAGTCCGTCTTGGAGACCCCGGGCTCGCCCAGATCCCCCGCCTGGACGCGGGGAGGGGGCAGGACTCCCGCAACCGACTCGGCCGGCTGCTCGATGGTGCGGCAGGAGGCCAGGGTCGTCGCGAGGAGGAAAAGCGCGAGGCTTTCCAGAATGGGGAGGGATCGGCTCATAAAAATGCCATGGAGGCCTCGCCGTTTAGGGCCGACGAGCCTCCTAGGAGTGACGGAATACCGATTTCCGGTCCTTGCCGTGTAACTTGGGGATAATAAACCCCTTTGAAGTTTAAGGCAAGACCTTTCTTCGACCGTCCTCCATCATGTGGGATGCACTTGGCTACAATACTACATATTACGCAGGTGTCAAGCCTCCGGCAGGCACTCCCTTCCGTCCTTAACTTTACCGGACTTTCGTTATTGACATCCGTCAAGGCTGCCCTCGCAAGCCTTTCCAGCGTCAGCGCCAGGCTGGAAAGCGCGCCCGCTGCGCCGGGTCGGCGTACCGAACGGAAGGGATGGCGCGCTGCCTGAAGTGGCCGGCTCTGGGAATAGGGCATTACCTGGGA
Source organism: Deltaproteobacteria bacterium (assembly GCA_031267005.1). Taxonomy (GTDB): domain Bacteria; phylum Desulfobacterota; class Desulfarculia; order Adiutricales; family Adiutricaceae; genus JAIRZX01. Next base: position 5,452 of record JAIRZX010000399.1, on the reverse strand, counting down.
TGGCAAGGAGGACCGGGGCGGCCGCGAAGAACGGGAGGGCCGCACGGGCGGAGGGGAAGGCGCCGAACCGACGCGTGCCGGGCGCCCCCGGGGCGAGCCGGGACAGGAGCCTTGACCGGCATGCGGAAAGAACCTGTTTGGCTTGACGGTAATCGCCAGAGACCTCTCCCCTGAAGGGAGTCGCGGGGAGCCTGGGACCGGGGGAGTCGCGGGGAGCCCGGGAACAAGGGAGTCGCGGGGGATTGCCCCTGGCCGGAAGCCCGCGGCTTCTATTCACTCCGCCCCCTTTCCTCTGTTATCGGCATCAAACGTCCCGTTACATAATGATATTTGGACCATACGCGGAATTATTATTGTCCTCAACCAAAAGCTGCGAGTAGCTCGCGCGTCATATCAGCTTCCCGCGCTCGCGCGGGAAAGGCGGATCAATTTATGTCCTTTAAATATACCGATTCCCTCCTACCTGCGAAACGTTCCACTTTCTCCTAATCCCCGTTCCGATTTAATGTTTAAGTTCTCGCCAAGCAATCCCTCCATTAAAGAATTGAACGGCATAGTTTGTCCGCGCCGCAAATATTTTTCGGCGCAGAGCGTGATAGATAAATATTGCCCTGATATTCCGCCGCTCTCTTGCCTTCCCCGAGCGCCACTTCGCTCCTCCGGTTAACTAACGGCTTGAAAGCCTCCCCGCGCTTGACCCGTGCCTCTTCCCGGAAAGCAATTCCCGCCCCCCCCGTCCCGGATTGCAGTTCCCGGCCGCTCCCCCGTCCCGGAAAGCTAATCCAAGCCGGGGAAAACTCCCGCCCCGCAAACGATAAAGGCGGGGGGCTTTCGCCTCCCGCCTTTGGGGTGAACCTTTCATCGGTTTGGAAAGAGCTCTATAAGGGTCCCTCCTTTCCGGATTTCCTCCCCCGGCGCCGGGGGGCGCCCTTCAGCCTAGTTGGCCCTGGGCATGCTCTCCACGACGCGGAGATTCACTATGAGGTCCCCCCTGCGTCCCTCCCTCGGCAGGTAGTTCCCGGCGTTCCTGACCCTGACCCTGCCCTTCCTGATCATCTCCCCCGTGAGGTTTAAGGTGACCGTCCTCTCCTCCTGGACGTAGCCCTTGCCGTTGCAACGGTCGCAGGCGCGGCTCTTGTACACGAAGCCGCCGCCGGAGCGCTTCAGGGTCTCCCCCTGGCCCAGGCAGCGCGGGCAGGCGTCCTGGCGGATCCAGGGAAGCTCGACGGCCACCTCGCCGCCATTTCCGGGGGCGAGGACCAGGACGTCGTAAAAAACGTCAAGCCCGACGGACTTCCTGCCGATAAATTTGCAGGAGGGGTCGACGCCCTTCCCGGCGATCCCCCCGGCGCCCGCGGGCTTCTCGCCCTTCAAAGCGCCCATAACCTCCTTTAGGAGGCACCGGTAAGCCGAATGGGCCCTGGAGAACCTGTCGGGGTCGGCCGCCCCGGTCGCGGCGTCCGGATGGCAACTCTTGGCCACCTTCCTGTAGGCGGCCTTGATCTCGTTTACGCTCGCGCCATTTTCCAGGTCCAGCTCGCGGTACAGGGTATTGGTTTCCATTTCCGGCCTCCGTCGGGTTCTATTCCCGGAAACCCAATTAGCAACACCTGTGCCAGGCCGAATTCCCTAATTATTTCAGCTACTTAGCTCGGAGTTCATCCCGAAAACAGAACTTTCTCCTTAAAAATCGTAAAGCCGGGCGCGCATTGTCTTGGCTAGCTCTGCCCGTTGCCTTATGCGGACCTCACGCGCTTTGCCAGGTTCCGCCTGCCCGCTGGGCTCAGTTTGCGAGCCGCCAGAGAACCACCGCTTGCGTAAACGGATTTAACAATCCAGCAATACCAACTGTTTGGCAATGCCGTGAAGCCGGTTGCAAAGACAGCCTCACAAAAAATTCCAGGCTAACCGGAACTGCGTTCGCATTTCGGCGTACAAGCGCCTTAAGTCTTTCCTGTTGCTCTAAGCGCGTGAAAGCGATTTCACGCGTCTTTGGTCCCTTGCGTCAGCTTTCCGTGATTTCTTTAGTAATTACAGCTACTTAGCCTTTAGGACCCCGGCCTTTAGTTTCCTCTCTTCCGTTGCGCATTTACGGTCACAGCTCCCGTAAACCGCTAAAACTTTTTTCCCGCAGCGCCTTCCAAGCCTCCGGCGAACCCTAAGGGTCCGCCGGAGGCTTTTTTTAAGTTCCATGAAACCTTTTGCCCTGAAACAGGGACCGGAAGGCCGGACGCCTGAACGTGATTAAGGCTGCACACCCGGAAGCGTCTAAACGAACGAAAATCTCAGGCAAAGCTCATTGCCTGTGAATAAATGTTTACAGCGCACAGAATAGCTAAACGGCTCCAAGTCTCCCGGCCCCTGCCGCGTGAACCGCGCTTCACGGTTTTGCCTATCCTCCTCGGCTTCCGTTTCTCCTCCGCGGCTCCCCACGGCGCAGCCCCCCCCTATCCTCTTGTCGAACCCGCCGCGCTATCCCCCCTTTTTTCCGCCGCCCGCCCTGCACCCCTCCCGGCGCCAGCGCCAGCGGACATGCGCGCCCCGCGAGTAGCCCGCGCCGCCATTTGCCGTGTTTTGCCGATGCGCTTTCGCGGCCCCCCCTCGCCTTTCCGCCTTCCCGTCCCGCCAGACGCCTGTCTCCCGTCCGAAACGTGACATTCCCGTCCGTCCCCCCCTAACCCGAACCCGGACCGAAGCTCCTGATGCCCAGGGAGGCTGAATTACCGCATAGTGCTCTGGCGGCAGTTCTCGGATGGCCCTGGAAGCCGCCTCGAGCCGCCCCCCCCCCCGTTCAGGATGGGAGGGGGGAGAGGCCCGGGCCGGGAATGCCGCAATGTTGCCGGACGGCTCCGGAGGCTGACTCGAGCCCCCTCCCTCCAGCATAGGGAAGGAAGGAGGGAGGGAGGGAGTGAAGGCCAGGAAGGAGGGAAGGAGGGAGGGATGGAGGGATGTATGGAGCGGCGGCGCAGGGATGGCCAGGAAGGAGGGAGGGAGGAGGGAGCGGCAGCGCAGGGATGGCCCCGCGGACTTATGGAGTAAGAAAGCTGGCCCCGGCTGAAGCCCGTCCCGCAGGGCCAGGTTCAACGGAGGATTATCTCCTCCGCCATGTTAAGGAGGGCCTCCAGGTTGGCGAGCGAGTTGGGCGGGAAGGCCTCCTGCCTGCGCCCGAAGTTCTCCTTCAGGCGGTCGAGGCGGCGGAACATGCTCTCGGCCTCGGCGCTGGCCGAATAGTCCCGCGAAGGGGCTGCCACGGCGGCTATGCCCGCCTCCGGGGAGGACGGCTGGAGGGTCGCCCGCTTGGAGGTTACGTCCAGGACCTCCAGCCAGTGGGGGACTACGGTTTTCAGGCCGGGGAAAACCTCAGCCAGGTGATCCTGGTAGGCGAGCATGCCCTGCTCCTCGCCGTGCACCAGGGTCACGGTCAGGTTCTCGTGGACCTGGGGCCTCAGCCACTCGGTCAGCTCGGACTGGTCCGCATGCCCCGAGAAGCCGCCTATGGTGTGGATCTTGGCCTTCACCTTCACCGGCTCCCGGAAGATCTTCACCTCGTCGGCCCCCTCCACCAGCCTCCGGCCCGTCGTGCCTTGGGCCTGGAAACCCACGAAGATCACGTGGCAGTCGGCCCGCCAGAGGTTGTGCTTCAGGTGGTGGAGGATCCTGCCCGCATTGGCCATGCCGGAGCCCGCTATCACTATCGCCGGGCCCTTCACGTCGTTTATCCTCTGGCTCTCCTCGGCTGTTTTGGTGACCTTAAGGCACGGCATGTGCTGCGGGCCCTGCCGCAGGGCGTTTACGGCCGCGGCCTCCTCGTCGTAAAGCTCGGGATGCCTGAGGTAGATCTCGCTCGCGCCAGCGGCAAGGGGGGAGTCAAGGAAAATCGGGAGATCCTTGGGGATCCTGCCGTCAAAATGGGCCTTGGCCAGAAGGTAGAGGATCTCCTGCGTCCTCTCGACCGCGAAGGCGGGGATGAGGATCCTGCCCGCCCCGAGCTTCACGGCCTCGTCCACCACGCCGAAGAACTCGTCTATCGACTCGTCCAAGCCCTTATGGAGCCGGTTGCCGTAGGTGGTCTCCATAAACACGGCGTCCGATCGGGGCGGCTCCTCGGGATCGGGTATGAGGAGCTGGCCCTTGCGGCCCAAATCCCCAGAAAACAGGACCCTGGTCTCCCCCCCGTTCTCGGGGGAGGCCATCTGGACGCTCGCGGCCCCCAGAATGTGCCCCGCCTGGAAGAAGCGGGCCCCAAGCCCCCCCCTTAGCTCGATGTCCCGGCCGTAGCCCACGGGCTCAAGCAGGTCCGTCGCCGCACGCGCGTCCTCCGCCGTGTACAGGGGCGCCACGTAGGCCCCGCCCTGGCGCTTGTTCTTGCGGGTCTTCCACTTGCTCTCCAGCTCCTGGATGTGGGCCCCGTCCGCCCAGAGGATTCCCAGCAAATCAGCCGTGGCCCCGGTCGCGTAGACCGGCCCCCTGAACCCCGCCTTCACGAGCCTGGGAACCAGCCCCGAGTGGTCCATATGCGCGTGGGTTACGACAATGCCGGACAAAGCCTCGGGGCGGTACACCGGGGTGTTGAAGTTCCTGAGTTCCGTCTGCCGCCCGCCTTGGAAGAGGCCGCAGTCGAGCAGGGTCAGGCCCCCGCCGGGATTCTCCAGCTGGTAACAGGAGCCGGTCACGGTTCGAACCGCCCCCAGGCACTTTATCTTCATCTTTGGCTTTCCGGGCCGGACGGCCCTTTGGCTGCCCCGCGCCGCTGGCCTTCGCCGCGGCCCTGAGGGCCCCGCCTGGCTGAATTGACATCGCCGGTCCCGGGCGCCTAAGCGCCGGACGGCCGGAAAAGGACGCGAAAAAATACGTTTCCAGGATAAGCCAAACAGATTGTTTTTCAAAGGAAAAGAAAAGACGCGGGAAGAACGGGCGCCCCGGCCGCGGCGCCGGAAGCGAGCCGCTGGCGGCAGTTAACCGGGGGCGCGGCCGCGCGGGCGCCAGGAAAAGCCCACGGTCCAGCCATGGGGCCGGCCGGTCCAGTCGGGCTGGCTTGAAGAACTCTGCCGGACTGGCGGGTTTCTCCCCGATTCAAGACGTCCCGTCAATATACCCGAACGTCAGAACTGAAAAATAGCGGCCCCCCGCGGCCATTAGGCATCTTCTCCGATCCAACGGCTGCGCCCATGCTGGCTCCAAGGCGGGAAGGCGATACGGAAACCCAAACAAAAAAGACTCAGTTCCCCGCCCCACCAGGTCCGCAAACTGGCAATCTTGCCGCCATATCCCCGCCGCGCAGTTACATCGATTATGCCAATCTCTCGCTAAGTTCTCTCGGCGTTCTTGGGAGTTCTCTCGGCGCTCTTGCCTTTCCGAAAGCGCTCCCTAATACTGGCGCTCCATGCCGAGTTAGGCCCCAGGCCGATCACGGACTTGACCATGTCCACGTATCGCGGGAACTCAAACTTAA
>JAIRZX010000395.1 GCA_031267005.1 Deltaproteobacteria bacterium | reverse complement strand
TGCGTTCCCCCCCGAGGCTCCGGCATCCGGGCAAACCGATGTCGCCGCCGGGATCGTAGCCTCCGGGCCGCCGCGCGTCGTCTTGCCGCCTCTCGTCCGGGGCGGGCATTCCCGCGCCTATGACGAGGGCGCCTCCGGCTGTCTCCGAGACGGCTTCAGCCGTCCAGTCCCCGGCGGCTTCGAAGACCCTGAGCCAGGACACGGCGAAGTCCGGGGTAAGCCTCGCCGCCCAGAGCCTCGCCCTCCCGGTCCCCGGCGAGTCCCTGAAGGCCCCGTCTGAGGACTCGGTGTCCCCCGCGACGAGGTAGCCCCCGTCCGCGGCCATGGAGATAGCCCCTATCCGGTCCCTGCCCGACCCCCCGATGGAGCCTTTCGCCAAAAGTTTACCGTTGGAAGCTATTTTCAGCAGCCAGCCGTCCGAGTGCCCGAGGTTCGACTCGGCGTCCCCCGTGGCGGAGGAACTGTAGCCGGCCGCCGCGAACCCGCCGTCAGGGGAGGCCGCCGTCGCGAGGATCCCGTCGTCCGACTCGCCTCCGTACGTCATCGACCACTCTATGGACGGCGGGTCGGCCTCAGCGTACTCCGTAGCCGACTGGCGAGCGTCATCGCCGCCGGGGCCGCAAGCCTCGCCGGCCCGGGCTCCGTTAGACGGGGTATCTGACAGGTCCGTTTTTTCGCGGGCGTCCGGGGCGAAAAGCGCGGACGCGGGGGAGAGCAGAAGGCTCCCCGCGCTTATGGCCAGAAGCGCGGCAAAGGCGTGCGCCGCGGCCGCATGGTGGGACGGCGTACGTCTCATGCCGTCTCCTTCGCGTTGGGCAGGGGCAGAACGCGGCGGGCGCCGCGCGCAAAATAATTTTTCCGGGCAGACTGGCGGACGGCAAAAAAAAACACGGGTTCCTAACCCGAGCACGGGGAGTGGAAAGTTGCCCGGCCCCGTGCGTATCCCGCTGTCCGTTCCGTCGCGGCAGGCGTCTGTGACGGAAGGGGAGCGTCTCCGCCGCGCCAGTCCATTATACAGAACGCCGTTCTGGGCGGGCAAGTTCGAACGCCGGGAGCGGGGTGGGCTTCGTCGGGCGTCCTTGCCGGCAAAGCTGCGGAAAAGCCGCGGAAAGGTTGCGGAAAGGCTGCGGAAAGGCCTCGGAAACTTTCCGGAAAGCCCGTATATCCGACCGGATAGCCGCTGGACGCCCCGGAAAGGACTTTGAAGCGCCAAAGTCGGCTCGCCTAGCCGACACTGCAGGGTAATCGGCCCGGGAGGAATATCCAGAGCCGCGCGCAACGCTTACGCCGCGCCGGATTACGCTACCACGCACGTTCGGTTTGCCGGTTGGTGCTTTTTTGAACCAGGCTGCGGCAAACGGGAGCAGTCGGCAAGCCGCTGCGCGCCGGGGTCCTGAGTTCCCGGCAGGGACAGCCGTCCGCCGCGGTCGTGTCTTCATGGCGCGGGAACTACCTCGTCCCGGTTGCGGGCGGCGGCGGGCCGGGAATCCGGAAAAGCGCCCGGAGAAGCGCGCTTGGGGGAGACGCCGGGAAGGGGGGTGCGGGAGCCGACCGCTGGCGCCAGCCCACCTTCCGAGCTTTTCCCTGAGGCGGCGGGCTGCTGACCGGAGCTTTCAGGCGACTTTCAGGTGCCGTCTTTCAGGGGGGCGCCCCGGAGGCCGTTTTTTTGAGCCTTTACCGGCGGTTTTCGATTATAATTCGATGATTCGCCGGGGGCCCTGCCAGTCCGGGGCATAGCCTTCCCCTGCGGGACCGTGGCATGGACTTCCCCTGCGGGACCGTGGCATGGCCTTCCCCTGCCCGCAATCCGCCGGGCCGCCCTGAAGGACGGCCCCAATGGCCGCGCCGCGAGCGGAAGCTTTTCGCTCCTTCCGCGGCTTTCCCCCGTCCTTTTCCGGGCCCGACCGGGCCCGGGCACGTTATCCAGGAGACTAGCAGGTGGATTTTTTCTCTTACCGGGGCGGCGAGCTCCACGCCGAGGGCGTGCCGGTCTCGGAGATAGCCGGACGGATCGGCACGCCGGCATTCGTGTATTCCGGGGGCGCCTTCGAGTCCGGCTTGACGGGCCTCCGAGACGCCTTCGGCCGGACGCCGGTTTCGGTCTGCTACTCCGTAAAGGCCGCCTCCAACCTTGCGCTTTTGAAGAAGGTGGCGGATCTGGGCATGGGGGCTGACATCGTGTCCGGCGGGGAGCTCTTCCGCGCCCTCAAAAGCGGCATCCCGGCCTCGAAGATCGTCTTCTCGGGAGTGGGCAAGACCGCCGCAGAGATGGCCGAGGCCCTGGACGCCGGCATCATGATGTTCAACCTCGAGTCCGAGGGCGAGATGGATCTCCTGGCCGACGTGGCGCTGGACCGCGGCGTGGCGGCCCCGGTGTCCTTCAGGGTGAACCCGGACGTGGATCCCCGCACGCACCCTTACGTGGCGACTGGCCTGAAGGAGTCCAAGTTCGGCATCCCCTGGGGGGAGGCCCCCGCCCTGGCCAGGAAGGCGCTTTCCCTGCCTTCCCTCAAGCTCGTGGGCCTCGACTGCCACGTTGGGAGCCAGCTTACCGCCGCCGGCCCCTTCTCGGAAGCCGTGAGGATCCTGGCGGGGCTCGCGGCCGAGCTTAAAGCTTCCGGGGCCGGGATAAGGTACCTGGACGTGGGCGGGGGGCTGGGCATCACCTATCGCGACGAGTCCCCGCCCAGCCCCGCCGAGTACGCCAAAGCCGTCACGGAAGCCGCGGGCGGCATCGAGGGGGTGACCCTGGTCATAGAGCCCGGCAGGTCGGTCGCGGGCAACGCCTGCGTGATGCTCGCCAGGGTGCTGTACCTCAAGAGGACCCCGTCCAAGAGCTTCGTCGTCGTGGACGGCGGCATGAACGATCTCGTCCGCCCCAGCCTCTACGGGGCCTACCACGAGATCAGGCCCGTCAGGGCCCCCTCGCAGGGCGCTCCCCTGGCCGAAGCCACCGTCGTCGGCCCCATCTGCGAGTCCGGCGATTTCCTGGCCAAAGACCGGCCCCTCCCTCCCCTGGCCCCGGGGGATCTGGTGGCCGTGTTCGGCGCTGGGGCCTACGGCTTTTCCATGAGTTCCAATTACAACTCCCGCCCGCGGGCAGCCGAGGTCTTGGCCGAAGGGTCGTCGTGGCGCGTCGTGCGGGCCCGCGAGGGCTACGGGGATCTCGTGCGCGGCGAGTCCCTTTGAAAAATAGAGATTGTACTGTATAATGATTTCTTAACCCCCGGCCGGCGGGGCCTTCCCTGTTTCCGGGACCGGGCGGGCGCGGCGGGCGGAGCAGGGTCGCGGCCCGCCCGCTGGCTTGGGGTTGGACGGCGTCAGCAGGGGGGCGGCCCCGTAGTTTCCCGGCCAGTCGGCTTTTTTTTTCCTCCGAACCTTCCCGGGCCACGGGGCCCGCAAGGGCCGCCCTCGGCCCAGATATCAGATCCCATAAGGATCCGCGAGCCTTTCCGGGCGCGGATCCCTCCTTTCCAGGGCCGCAAGGCCGTCTTTTCGGCCTCGCGGCCGTCCTGTCCGACCCCCCCCTGCCTATCCGGCGTATCCGGCCCTTCGGCCCTTCGGCCCTTCGGCCCTTCGGCCTTTCGGCCCGGGTCCCGTCGGCGACCAGAGCCGCAAGGCTTTTACGGCCCCGGGCCAGCGAAGGCCGCTGGGCGCCCGCCGCCAGATCTGTCGGCGCCGGAAAGCGCAGTAAGCCCGTGGCTCGGGGG
>JAIRZX010000391.1 GCA_031267005.1 Deltaproteobacteria bacterium | reverse complement strand
CCCGAAAAACAGCCGAAAGCATTCGTCCCGGACAGGCACAGGAAGCCTCTGGATCCGTGTGCCCGCAAGCGGGCCCGCAAGCTGCCGTCGAAAGGCGGGGCGAGGCTCCACAAGAGGTTACCTTTCACGATCGGGCTGGTCGATCGCCTGGAGGAGGATTCGGTCGTCCGCCCCCTGACCCTGAAGCTGGATCCCGGCAGCAGGGGTACCGGGGCGGCCCTGGTCCTGCCCCTGGACGAGGGTGGGGACGGAGGAGAGCCGGCCGTCAAGGTCATTGCCCTCTTCGAAATCAGGCGCCGCGGAGCCGCGATATCGAAGGGGCTTGAGCAGAGGAGTAATTACCGCCGCGGCAGGAGGTCCGCGAACCTCCGCCGCGGGAAGCCCGGGTTCCTCAACCGGACCGGGCCCGCGGGGTGCCTTCCCCCTTCAGTCAGGCACCGCGCGGATTCGGTCGTCAGCTTCACGCGGCCGCTCATGAAGCTGGTCCCGCTGGAGGCCGTCGCCGCGGGGACCGTCCGCTTCGACACGCGGAAGATCCCGGACCCGGAGATATCCGGGACGGAGTACCGGCAGGGGACCCTGCTCGGCCGCGAGGTTCGCGAGCGCCTCCCGGAGAAGTTCGGCAGGAAATGCTCGTACTGCGGCAAGGAGGGCGTTCCCCTGGAGATCGATCACGTCGTGCCGAAGGCCGGGGCCGGCTCGGATCCCGTGTCCAACCTCGCCCTGGCCTGCGCCGAATGCTACCGGAAGAAGGGATCGCGGGCCCTGAAGACGTTCCTCGAGAAGAAGCCGGGACTTGCCGCCAGGATCCTGAAACGCGCGTCCGCGCCCCTCCGGGACGCGGCGGCGGTCAACCCGACCCGCCGGGAGACCTGTAACCGGCTGAAGGATACGGGACTGCCCGTGTCAACGGGCAGCGGGGGACTGACAAAGTACAACCGCTCTCGGTTCGGGATCCCGAAGTCCCGCGGCCCGGGCGCCGCCCGCGTCGGCAGGCCCGGCGGGGTTCGGGACTTGAAGCCGCCGGCCCTGATCGCCGCCTGCTGCGGCAGGGGAGACAGTATCAGCGGACAAAGCCGGACAGGCACGGGTTCCCGCGTCTGCGGCTGTCTTCCGCCAAGGACGTTCACGGGTTCCGGACCGGGGACATGGCCAGGGCGGACGTCCCGAAGGGCAGGCATGCCGGGACTCACGTCGGCAGGGTCGCCGTGCGGAATTCCGGATCGTTCGCCGTCAAGACAATGGACGGCGTGATTTCCAGTTCCTGGAAACACTGCCGGTTGCTCCGGAAGGGAAACGGCTGCAGCTGGCGGACGGAGCCGTACAGGGAGAGGGATAAGAGCTGATCTTCATCCCAACGTTAAAGGAAAGGAGGGCTCGATTCCTCCCCGGAGCAAGTTCCGGGGGTTTCCTCGCGCAAGAACTATGAAAAAGATAATCTCAATCCTCGTCCGGAACCGCCCGGGCGTCCTCTCCCACGTGGCCGGGCTGGTCACCCGCCGCGGCTACAACGTAGAGTCCATAGCGGCCGGCCCCACCGAGAACCGCGAGATCACCCGCATCACCCTGGTGGTGAAGGGCGAGGAGCCGGTCCTGGACCAGGTGACCAAGCAGATCCGCAAGCTCATAGACGTCATCAAGGTGGACCCCATCCCCCACGAGGCCGCCATGACGGGCGAGCTTGCCCTCATCACGGTCTCCTTCACCCCGGAGAAGAAGTCCGAGATCATGAACCTCATCGGCCTCTTGGGGCTCGCCATCAAGCACATCGAGAAGGACTCCGCCACGGTCATGATAGCCGGCTCCGCCCAGAGCATAGACACGGCCATAAACGGACTCTTCCCCTTCCATATCAAGGCCATGGCCCGCACTGGCATGGTCGCCCTGCCCCTTCTGGAAAACGGCTCGCCCGCCTGAGACCGCCAGGCCCCGTTCTGGGTCAAGGCGCCTCACGGCCGGCCGGAAGGAAAGGCGCGAGCGGCCCGGCGGAGCAAGGGAGATTTCCTGGCGCGTCTCCGGGCGTCGTCCCGGCGCTCCGGGGGAAGCCATCCTGGCCGCGACTCCGGGCGTCGTCCCGGCGCTCCGGGGGAAGCCATCCTGACCGCGACTCCGGGAGCCGTCCCGGCGCTCCCGGGGGGAGCCTTCCTGGCCGCGTCTCCGGGTGTCCTACCGGCTCGCCGAAGGGAGTCTCGCGAGATCCTTGCCTGGCCTCTTCCTCCCCCGGGCCGCGCCCTCTGGAAAAAAACCACGCCAGGGACTATAGTGCCTCTGGCCTCTGGCCTCTGGCCGCTGGCCGCTGGCCGCTGGCCCTTGAACGGCTTCTGGAAACAGCCGCCAGGAGTCCCGCTCAAGGCCTGAGCGATACCCAGCCCATTGTCCACCATGCCCATTCTTTCGTAAGCCCCCCTTCCCGGGCCATTCGGGGCCTGCATGGTCCGGACCCTCCAGGGACTTCCCGCTCCGGACCTTGCAGCGACTGCCCTCCCCGGACCCTCCAAGGCCTGCAGGCGCGTCGCGAGCCGGTTATGCCGACGACTGCCGCAACGCCCCCGCCGACTCCGCCCCCCGACCCCCCGAAACCGACAGAGTCCCCCCAGGAAGCCCGGAACCCCCATGGAACCCACGGACCTCACGGACCCGCCTCCCCCCGCGCCCCCCAGGCAGGCCAGGACCTCCCGCTCCACCAAGGAGACTTCCATCTCGGTCGACGTCAAGCTCGACGGCGGCGAAGTGGCCATCGAGACCCCGTCCGGCTTCTTCACCCACATGCTGACGGCGCTCGCCTCCTACGCGGGCTGGGGGCTGAAGTTGCATGCGGAGGGGGACGCCCACGTGGATCTCCACCACACCGTGGAGGACGCGGGCCTGGTGCTGGGCGACGCCCTTGCCGCCGCCCTGGGGGACTTCTCCGGCCACAGGCGCTTCGCCTCCGCCCTGGTCCCCATGGACGACGCCCTGGCCGAAGCCGCCCTGGACGCCGGAAGGCGGCCTTTCCTGCACTTCGAGGCCGCGTTCCCCCAGCCTGTCGCCGGGAACTTCGACTTCTGCCTCGCGGAGGAGTTCTTCCGCGCGCTCGTTACCCGGGCCGGCTGGACCCTGCACCTGACCGGCCGCCGAGGCCGCAACAGCCACCACCTTGCCGAGGCGCTGTTCAAGGCGACCGGACTCGCCGCCGCCACCGCCCTGGCCCCCAGGGCCGGCCTTGGGCCGTTCTCCACCAAGGGGGTGCTGTAGCGCCCGGCTCGGGCCCGCGATCCAAAGCTTAAGCCCGCGCGCCCGGCTCCCCGCAGGCCGGCGGCGCAGCCTTCCCCGACGCGGAAACAGGGCTCCGCGCCTCCCGGACACCGAACCCCGGCCCGTTCTGTCCGCCTCCGTTCCGTCTTAAGCTCCCCCGGCGCCGCCCTTCACCGAGGCATCCGCAGGAGCTTCCCGGGGGCTTTCCCGACAGCTCCCAACCGCCGCCCCCGGGCGGCTTTTCAGCGCCTCCGGGAGGCGCGGCCCGAACCAGGTGTTACATGATCCTCATCCCCGCCATCGATCTCAAGGACGGCAAGTGCGTCCGCCTGGTCCAGGGCGACTTCGCCAGATCCACCGTCTACGGCGAGGACCCCGCCGAGGTGGCCAGGCAATGGGAGAGGGCCGGGGCCGCTTTAATCCACCTGGTCGATCTGGACGCCTCAGCCGGAAGCGACGCCAACCGGGCCGCGGTGGAGGCCATCCGCGGCGCCGTGTCCTGCCCCCTGGAGCTGGGAGGCGGCGTCAAGAGCATGGACTCGGTCGACTTCTGGATGGAAAGGGAGATAGACCGCCTGGTCATGGGCACGGCCGTCTCCGACAACCCGGGGCTGGTGCGCGAGGCCTCGGCCAAGTACCCTGGGAAGATAGCCGCGGCGCTGGACTCCAGGGGCGGGGTCCTGAAGACCTGGGGCTGGCGGCGGGACGGGGGCAGGAACCTCCTGGAGGCCGCGGCTTCGTTAAAGGAGCTCGGGGTCTCGCTGGTCATCCACACCGACGTCGAGCGGGACGGCACCCAGCTCGGGCCCAACATCGGGCTCGCGAGCGAGGTGGCCAAGGTCTCGGGGCTCCCCACCGTCATCTCCGGAGGGGTCTCCGGGCCCGGTGACATCCTGGCGGTAAAGGCCCAGGCCCCCGAACTCTACGGAATCATATCCGGCAAAGCCCTGTACGCGGGCACGCTGGACTTCAGCCGGGGCAAAGTCATCCTCGCGTCACTGAACTGACCCCAGGCGATTAGATGCGCCGGCCTCCCGCCCCCCTCAGGCCGGCCGCGGCCCGCCCCCGCCCGCAGGACCCGGGCTCCCGGCCCGAATCCGGCGGGCCCGGCCCCGCCCGCGCGGGCCGTGTACGGCGCGGGCGCCCACGGAGCCCGGCCCGACCGCCCGACGGGCTTAAACACCGAAGGCATGAAGGATCACGAAAACAAGGACATCCCCGGAAGCGCCCGCTTAGCCCCCGCTGAACCGGCGGCCACCGCCGATCCGGCTGATCCGGCGGGACGCGCGGAGACGGCAGAACCCGCCGATCCGGCAGATCCGGCAGGTCGCGCGGAGACGGTCGTCCCCGCCGATCCGGCTGATCCGGCGGGACGCGCGGAGACGGCAGATCCCGCAGATCCGGCTGATCCGGCGGGACGCGCGGAGACGGCAGATCCCGCCTACCGCGGCGGTGCCACGGAGCGGCCGGCCCCACCCGCGCCCGGCCCCGGCCGCGAAGGCGGCGGGGCCCGTCACGGCGGCGGGGGAAGCGCGCCTGCGGGGCGGACTGGCTTTTCTGGCTGGCCGAAGCCCAAGAACAGACCTTACGGCCCGAACGCGGCGTGCCGTCCGACGGGGCCCATGGGATCGTTTGCCCCCCAAAGCCCTAAACGGCCAGGACTTGAAAATAGCGACAGGCCTAAGGCCGGTCGAAACCGCCAGGACCGCGGGGAAGCCGGCGGCCGGACCCATGGCGGCCCCGGCCGCGGGCGCGCGCCGGATGGCCGGGAGCGTCCCGAGGGATCGTTTTACCCAAAAGGGCCTAAACGGTCCGCCTTTGAGAATAAGGAAGGTCCCAGGGCCGGCCGAGGCCGCGAGGGTCCCGGGGAAGGCGGGGCCCGTCCCCCCGGCGGGCCCGGCGGCGTGAATACGCCTGACGGCCGCGAGCGCCCCGCTGGCTCTTCTTTCCCCCACAGCCCTCAAAGGTCCGGCTCCGGGGATCCTGGAAGCTCTCGGGCCGGCAAAATCCCGGAGGGTTCCGGGCAAGTCCCCGCCCGTCCCGGCCCCGAGGCCGGGGAAGGTGCGGCCGCCCGGGAAGGAGCCGTGAGGCCG
>JAIRZX010000326.1 GCA_031267005.1 Deltaproteobacteria bacterium | reverse complement strand
GCGGGAGGGACTACACGCTCCCCAAGATCACCATAGACCGCTCGAGGATAGCGGGATTCGCCGTATCCACCGACGCGTACGGGAGCACCTCGCCCTCCGGCCAGTCCGTAGGCTACCAGGTGACGGGTACCCAGCGCGACGGCCTCTACATGGACGCGAGCCACTCGGGGAAGAACTTCAAAATCCAGGGCCTCGTGGACGAGTCTCACCCATGGCCCAACCTCGCGGGCGTTCCGACTGACTACGCGAGGCCCGGCGACGTCGTAAGCGTCCGCAGCACCCCGTGGAGCTGCCTCTCCCCCGGGGGGAGCGGCTGCGGCAGGGGCGCTTCCTCCGCGATGACCTACTTCATGACCAGGGGCTTCAAGATCTCGGATGCCCCGGCCAAGGCGAAGCGGCTCCCCGATCCTTTGTGGCTTCTCGCCAAGTACGGGGGGTTCAAGGACTACAACCACAACGGGGTGCCCGATCCCGGCGAGTGGGAGAAGGTTCTGGGGAACCCGGAAAGCGGGCCGGCGAACCATTACACCGTCAGGAACGCGGGCGACATCCCCTGGATGGTGGACGACCTGTTCAAGAGCATAAGCAGCGGGCAGACCTACGGAACGGGGACCTCGTCGCAGATAGTCTCGGAGTCGGCGGGGGGGCTTTCCATCCAGACCCTCTTCTACCCCCGCTATTCGGTGCCGGCCAAGCCGGACAACTCCCTGCCCTTCGTTGGGAGCGTCTTCGCGCTTTTCCTGGACCAGTACGGGAACTTGAGGGAGGACACCGATCTCGACAAGATGCTGACAACCCAGTCCTCCAACGGCAGGGGCGACAGGATAGCCACCTTCACCACCAGGTCGCTCACCCCGGAGTCGCCGCCGCCCTGTTACGACCAGAACTACTACATATCCCTTTGCGACGACCCCACGGGCAGGAACATGCCCGAGCTGGCCCCGGGAAGGAAGGCCCATCCGGACAGCTTCCACCAGCTGAAGGCGGTGTGGGACGCGGGGCGCTGGCTTATGGAGCTGGACAGCCCCAACGCCTCCAAGCTCGGGGAGTCGCTGAGGGATTGGAGCTCCGCCGCCACGCAGAGGCTGGGCAAGAGGAGGATCTACTTCGGCTACCGCGACGCGGGCTTGAAGGTCACCCAGATGCCTTTGAATTTGAAGGCCAACAGCAAGCAGATATCCTCGATGATGTTCCACGACAACTACAAGGATTACTTCCCGGGCAGGGGCTCCAAGGCGATGATGACGGAGGAGATAGTCAAATGGGTGCTCGGCAAGGATTACGACCACCTCCGCCAGCGCGGCGTCCCCAACCCCTGGCGCGGCCAGGGCTATTCGGGGTGGCGGCTGGGCGACGTCATGAACTCCAAGCCCGTGGCGGTGGGGGTGCCCAAGTCCAACTTCGATTTCCTGTACAAGGACGTTAGCTACGCAAAATTCAAGTCCGACAACGCCGACCGCAGGATCATGGTCTACTTCGGGGCCAACGACGGCATGCTCCACGCCGTGAACGCGGGGTTCTTCTCGGGCTCCGGGGACACCGTAAGCTACTCGGTCGAAAGCAAATCCAACCCAGCGGCCCTCCCCCACGATCTCGGGGCCGAGCTCTGGGCCTACATCCCGGCCTCCGCGATGCCGACCCTGCCGTTTTTGGCCGATCCGGGCTACCTCCACAACTATTACGTGGACTTGAAGCCCCTTTTGGTGGACTTGAAGATCAAGGGCGAGTGGAGGACGCTCCTCATAGGGGGCATGCGCCTGGGAGGAAGGCCCATCGATGCGCCCAGCGAGGACGCCAACACCGGCCAGCCCTACTTCGCCGAGGTCTTCTGCTTCGACGTGACCGACCCCGAGACGGAGCCCCGGCTCATGTGGACCTACAGCTCCCTGGAGCTCGGGCTCATGGTGGGGCTGCCGGTGTCCGTGAGGAACGGCGACAAGTTCTACGTGATGCTCCCCACCGGGCCGGTCACCGACTCGGTCGAGAGCGTGTCCAAGGGCGTCTACGACCTCCGCTTCGGGGGCCGATCGCCCTACTACGGGGTGAGCCGGCAGAACGCCAGGATCATAGTCCTCGACGCCGAGACTGGGGTCCCGGTCGTAAACCCCGAAAAGGATCCCGACTACCTGACGGCGTCGGAGCCCCAAAGCTTCTTTTCCGGGGCCTTCCTGCCGGAGGCGCGCCACGACGGCAGGGGCCACTGGTCCGACCACGCGGCCTACTTCGGCCTGACCGAGACTTCCCTCCACGGCAGCGGCCGCGACGGCGGAAGCTTGTGGAGGGTCCGGATGGCGGACGACTTCGGGGACCCGCTCCCGCCGCAGGACTGGAAGCTCGCGCGCATGCTGGACACCGGGAGGCCTATTACGGGGACCGTGAACGCCACCCGCGACGAGGCGGAACGCGTCTGGGTCGTGTTCGGGACCGGCAGGCTCTACGGCGAGGACGACGTGAGCCCCTGCGAGTCGGACCAGTCCGAGGAGTGCCGGGAAAACCACGAGCAGTACATCTTCGGGTTAAGGGAGCCCGTTAGCTCGAGGGGCTTCATGACCTTCGAGGACTTGACGCCCAAGGCCAGCACGATAGTGGACGTGAGCGGGGCGATGGTCCTTAACACGGGCGAGGTGCTGAACCTCCCGGTGCAGGCGGGCTTCACGGGCGCGGGCGGCGCGGCAAGGTACGTCGATCTGGAGAGTGCCACCCGCCATGCCGGGACTATAGGCTGGAAGAAGAGGCTCGACTCCATCCTGCAGAGGACTGGGGTGAGCATCGGGACCTACGAGATGGTAGTGACCCAGCCCAAGCTCATGAGCATGGGGGGCGGCAAGTCGCTCATGGCCTTCACGAGCTTCAGGCCGGGCGCCGACTCCTGCTCCGGGTTCGGCGAGGGTTTCCTCCACGTCGCCGACACCTTCACGGGGCTCCCGAGCCCGGGCACCTATCCCATGTTCACGCCGGTCAGGGGCGGCCCCATGGTTCCAAAAGGGCTCGTGAGCGGCGTGGCGGCGCTCGGGGTAGGCAACCCCACCGAGGCGACTATCATCACGGCCCGCGGGAAGACCATCATCCGAGCGGCCTCTTCCGACGGCGGGCTGACCGACTTGGAGTTCCAGAACACCTCGGGCAACTCCAGCTCCATACTGATCTGGAGGGAGGTGACCGACACCGGCTTCACCCTGTCCAAGGAAGCGATGGTGCTGGGGCTCTCCGACGATTAGGGCCTCTGGCTCTGCCCCGCGCGGCGTTTCCCGTGCGGCCCCCGCAATCCGGAAGGCGGCGGCCTTCGCCCGTCCGGGCGGTTTAGCCCGAGTGGTGCCGCCCGCCGCTTTTCGGGAGGGCGCCGCCCCGCCCGGGGGGACGGCCTCCCCGCGTCTCCTGTGGCAGACCGCCTGGGACGCGGGGACGCCAGCTTCGCGGCGTCGGGGCAGGCCGCCTGGGACGCGGGGACGCCCGCCTCGCGGCGTCGGGGCAGGCCGCCTGGGGCGCGGGGACGCCAGCTTCGCGGCGTCGGGGCATGCGGCCTGGGGCGCGGGGACGCCCGCCTCGCGGCGTCGGGGCAGGCCGCCTGGGGCGCGGGGCCGCCAGCTTCGCGGCGTCGGGGCAGGCCGCCTCGCGGCGCGGGGACGCCCGCTTCCTCCCGGCTTCGGCGAGCCTGAACGATCGCGTTTCGCCAGGGCGGGAAAACTTGAATTTAAACCGCGTGGCGGGGGAGGCAACTGTCCGGGGCCCGACAGTTACGTGTTACATGAAGCGTCCTGGCAGCAAAGCCATAGCGAACTTCCGAGGAACATCGGCGTAGGCGGCGGGACGTCAAGGCGCGGACTCAGAGTCTACGATCTCCCGGTGCATCTCCATGAGCCGCGCCGCTATGGCTTCATCTCCTTCCCCTGCGGGAAACCCGTAAGCCTTCGCGATAATCCGGTCCAAATCGCGGTGGGCATTCCGCAACCGTTGCGGCATGGTTAGCGGGTCATACAAGTCCGCTAGAGATGAATCTTTAAAAGTCGTCCTGGCATAAAGGACAGCGCTGGCGGCATCCCTAACAGCTATTTTTTGGTTTGCCGTAGGTGACGGCCAGGGAAAGTTGTTGTAGACGATTCCTACGCTATATCCATAGTCTGATTCTATGCGTCCGCTGACTACGTTGGTCCAGGCCATATGGACTGAAGACGTCAGGACACCGAAATAATACTTGTCGTCGTCAGGGATGACCAACAGATGATTAGACGGCACAACGCCTTTTTTGATATAACCAAGAGGCACATACTTCCTCCTGGACGCGGAAACCGATGGAACGGCAAGGCAGTCAGATTCAGGCAATCTTTCTATGCTAAGGCGAGTGGGAGTATCGGCCATTTTCCTTGTTCCCGCCCTTTTGCTGGCAAGCCTGTATTTTTGCACGGCTTCAATAACCTTCATGACTTCAGGCAATTTTTTGAGTTCTCCTGGATCGGCATCAACGAGCCAAAGGAACCATTTTTCTCCTCCGTTGATGAATTCTCTAGCCCCCACCATCGGTTTAAAATATTTCTCTGCCCCTGGTTCCTTCAGTAAAAAGTCAGATTTTTGGTCGTTTGTGAATATGTAGTTGCCGTTGTCGATTGGTTGCGTCCCGAACAGCATTTCCGGCACGTCGCAGATTGGGCTCTTCCTGTCCCAGATGAAAGAAGCCGGACCTTTAAGCAGATACTGATTTAGATCGCTTGGAGTCTTCGTGAAGCTAAAGCCTTCAATCACACAATGTACGGCGGCCTTGCCTTTCCCGTCGTTAGACCATTTGAACGGTTTGATCCCGAAATTTATGTTGACGCCGCGCTCCATGAGAGGTTTCCACAGGACAGCCGGCTGCAACCCCTGGACTATGCTGCTGGTGGCCACGAAGGCGCTCCTAACGTCTGAACCTTCGGAATAATCTGCAGCTTTGCGGAACCATGCAGTCACGTAGTCAAGATCCCCTGCCCCTTTCATGTCGCCAAAGACGCCGCGCAGACCTTCCTTCTGCCATGGCTGCATCATGCGCGCTCCAGCGTATGGCGGATTGCCCAGCACGTATGTCCTTGTCCCCTTCGGGGCCACTTCGTTCCAGTCGAGGAGCAACGCGTCGCCATTTATAATTTTCGCGCCGTCTCCCAAGGGGATGCGTATGATGTGACGCCCCAGCCTCTCGCTGGCTTCCATGTTCATCTGGTGGTCAACCAGCCACATGCCTACGCGTGCGACCTGACAGGGAAAATCCTCTATCTCGATGCCGGAAAACTGTCCGATTGAAACGTTGACGTTCAGCGGATAGATGCCCGGAACGAGAGACAGGCTGTGAGAATCGCCCGGCCCGACGATGGCCTCCAGTTCAAGCCTGCGGAGCTCGCGGTACGCCACAATCAGGAAATTGCCGCACCCGCAGGCAGGATCCAGGAACCGGAGCCAAGAAAGATCTGTGCGGAATCTTTGCAACCTCACTGGATCATCTATCGAGCGCTGGAGTTCCAGCCGGAGATCGTCCAGGAAAAGCGGTCCTATGAGCTTGAGGATATTCTCCTCGCTGGTGTAGTGGGCGCCGATCTCCCTGCGCCTCTCCTTGCTCATGACGCCCTGGAACATGGAGCCAAAAACTGCAGGGCTTATCGCGTTCCAGTCGAAGGAAGCGCAGTCGAGGAGCGCCTTGCGCATCTCCATGTCGAAGTCGGCTTGCGGGATCCGTTCCGCGAACAAGCCGCCGTCAACGTAACGGAAATTGCTCAGCCCGGCAGGGAGAAGATCCTTCGCGGCCCGGTCCGAGTCCGGGGTGTCCAGGTGTTCGAAGAGCCTCCCCAGGCGTCCCGCGAGGTCGCTCCCGTCCGGACGGGACGCTTCGACGTACTCCCTGAAGACGTTTTCAGGGAAGATGCCCGTGTCCTCGGCGAACATGCAGAACAGGAGCCGGACGAGGCACACTTCCAAAAAGTGGCCGCCGTACCCGTGTTTTTTTATGGAGTCATGGAGCCTCGCCATCTTCTCGGCCGCATTGGCGTCCGCCTGAGTCTGTTCCCCAAGAAAGGGCGGCGTCCCGCAGCCCGCAAGCGGGGAAAACAGCCGGAGGTGCCGCGCGAGTTCCCGAGTGGCGAACGTCCTGCTGTCGCCCGTGGCGCGGTTTTTGAGGAACATGCTCGTAAAGTCGGAAGCGAGCAGGAGTTCCGGGACCTCGTCAGGCTGAAGGCGGGAGACGTAGCCCTCCAGTTGTCCCATAGCCTGGACGATGCTTTTGCCCCTTGCCTTCATTTCAACGCCGAGCACGCCTTTCCAGAGGAAGTCCATTCGGAGGGTACTCTTATTCTGGCCTCGGACTGGATACTCGAACTCCCCTGCCTCTCGCGGGTTTTGTACGCCGAAGACGTGCAACAGGGAGCCTACGAAAGCTTGCGCGTCGCTTATTTCGCGGGACGCGGTCTCAAATTTCTTCATGAATTCTGTCGCCCTGGTAGCCATCTCGTCCCAGGACAATATCTCTTTTGCCATGTGGTATTTGCTTTCTGTGACAGCGCCCAAGAAACTCCTGGAAGCATGCATACGCACCGGGAAAGCGGTAGATGGGCACGGGGGAGGGCCTCGTGGTCAGGGAACGTTCCTGGTCGGCTTTCCCGAGCCGGGGTGCAAACGCCCTTGGGTAGTTCCTCTTTCTGCTTCATTCCTCAAGGCTTCATCAGAGAAGCAGATCCTGGAGGTGAAGCTCGTCAATCTGGCAGAAGCTGGCCCATTACTTAGACAGATAATGAACGTGATACTTATCGATTGTTGATTATTGCAAGAAAGAAAGGGCAAGAATTCGGAGAGGCGAAAAAAAACAAAAAAATCAGCCTTTTAACAGCACACCTGAGCATAGTTAGTTGAAAACAACCCTGAGCCTCTCTTGTGGCAACCCCCCCTTCTAATTAAGAATTGAATAGCACCGCTGAGCTTAACTATATACAGGTGCTTAAATTTAAGCTACACAAATATTTACCTCATGTCAACCCTTCTCACTAAAATAGAATGAAGCTCTCCCGCCTGGTATTCGTGTTTCGAAAGATCGGATAGCTGGGTAACTCGACACACCGGAAGGAGCCTCCTGAGAGCCATGAAGGGCTCGATACTGGCATTTTCATTGAAACATCCCTCTCCATGAGGAGAAAGCATGTGGAAGAAGATGAGCGTGAAGGGGGCCAAACTCAGGAATAACACTGCGAACTTCTGCGATCAGACGCTTGCCTGTCCGGATCGGCGGGCGGGGGCCGTTGCTCCGCGAAACGGACGCCCGCTCCGTTGGCGTCCCGGTTCCGGTTCCCGCTCCGGCGACACCCGCGTTGGCTCTCGTCCCAGTCCCTGCACCGGCTCCCATACCAGTACCAGTTCCAGCACCGGCTCCCATACCTGTCCCAGTTCCAGCACCGGCTCCCGTTCCGGACCCGGCTCCGGCTCCGGCAACGGCTCCAGCTCCGGCACCCGGCGGCGGCGCCCTGGAAGCAACGGGGGAGGGCGCCTGGACTGGGTTCCGGAACCAGTCCGGGAGATTGCGGCCCCTGGGGGAGAGCCAGTCGCAGACCGCAGAGCGGAAGCGCTCGTACTCCGCTATCGCGTCCCGTATTAGATCCAGGGACGCCATCCTGTTGTGGGCGGCGGAATGCCTGATCCTCCTCCAGGCGAAGGCGCATTCCAGGGCGCGGGCCTTGGCGCGGTGGTCGAAGTCTCCCCTGGTCCCCGCCTTGCGCTTGACGAAGAAGGCCAGCGGGGAGATTTCGGTCAGGATCTCGTTGCGCTTCTCTTGGTCTGGCTCGAGGGAGGCCCACGCGTCCGTGCCGTGGGCGCCTTAGGCGGATGCGACCGGGAGAGAATGGACGTAGTCCTCGAGCGGAAGGAATATTTCCCGCTGCGAGCTCGCGACCGCCCTTTCCAGCTCGTCGAAGCGCTTTAACGCGGGTGGGACCCGGAGGCGGCGAGGGCGGACAGTAGGCCTTGGGACCAAAGCTCCGTCTCGTCCCGGGAGACCGGCCTCTCGGGCGGCCGGTCGTGGTTGAAGGCGGGGGGTTCCGGTCGCGCGGCCGCCGACGCGCGGGCGCGGGGCATGCTTTCCGCAACCCTCCTAAGGGGATGGGCCTGGAGAATGGAATAAGCGTCCTTGAGGGCGGAGGGGCGCGCGCAGACGATACTTTCCATCAGCTCGAAGTCTTCCCGGCAGACGGCCAGGCAGAGGGACTTCAGGAAAAGGCAGACCGCCGGGTACTCCGAAGGGTGCTCGCCGTAGAGGCGGTTGAAGGACCACTCCAGGTCCGTCCGCGAGAAAGCCGCCCGGAAGGCGTGGACCGCCAGGAAGATGTCCGACTTCACCTGCCAGAAGGACTGGCTGACCGCCACGGCCAGCCGCAGGCCCCGGGCGCCCCGACCGGGCCGCTCCCTGGCGACGGCGGCCCAGCGCTCGAAGTCCTTGGCCGCGGCTTCCCTGAGTTCAGGCGGCATCGCTT
The DNA here is from genome assembly GCA_031267005.1 of Deltaproteobacteria bacterium. GTDB lineage: Bacteria > Desulfobacterota > Desulfarculia > Adiutricales > Adiutricaceae > JAIRZX01. Next base: position 567 of record JAIRZX010000326.1, on the reverse strand, counting down.
CCAGGCCCCTCGCAGCCAGGCCCCTCAGGCCGCAGCCCGGCGGGAAGGAGTCGAACAGGGCATGGAGGCCCGCACCGGGCCGGGCTCCCCCCCGCGCCACGCCAATGGCCTGGCCCCCCGGCGCACTGGCGGCTTCCGGGAAGGCGGAGCCTCCCGATCCCCCTTGGCCATCCGTAACCGCCGCGGAAGACGGCCGCCAGATCCGGCAAGGCGCCCGACTGGTCCCGGTCGGCCCTTCACCCCGTGAAGGACGCGAGCCCCCGGCGCCGCATCGCCAGTCCTGGAGCGCCGACGCGAGCCTGCCCTCCAAGAGGGGCTTGGGCGCTGCCATGAAGACGTTCTTGCCCCGGGCGAGGTCGTGCGCGACGCGCTCCTGGGAGCCTTGGCCTCCAGGGGAGTTCCAGATCATTTCGGACTCCCGGCCCGGCCCGGGCGCGGAGCGAGGCGAGGTAGCGCCGGTCAGCGGCGAACAGCGGCCCTCCGCGGGAGGCGGCGGCGGACGCTGGCACCGTGGCGCCGTAAGACGCCGGGACTATCACCGTAAGGCGAAGGAGGACGAGGAACGCC
>JAIRZX010000308.1 GCA_031267005.1 Deltaproteobacteria bacterium | reverse complement strand
CAGTTCGGGTTCAGGCGGTTCGGTCTCCGGCGGAACCCAGCGCCGCCAGCGAGGCCCCGGCCGCCCGCCGGGGGGCATCGGCGCGCGGCGCGTTCGGAGCCCTTTCCCTTGTCCTGTGGGCCGGGGAACGTCTATAATGGCGCGTTCCGGAGTTTTCGGCTTCCGTCGAGGCGGCCCCGCGCGCCCCCGGTGCCCGCGCCGGGGGCCACGCCCGCGCTTCCCCCGGCTTTTCCGGCCGGGCCTTCCCGCTCCCTCCGGCTTTCCCTGCCGGGCCCTCCCTGCGCCGGGGACCCTCAGGGGCTGGCCCGGTCGGGCCCCGCGCTTCCCGCACGCACCAACAACCACAGGGACTTCCATGACCATCCTAGTCACAGGCGGCCTGGGCTTCATAGGCACAAACTTCATCCTGGGACACCTGGCCTCGGGCGGGGACGGGGTGGTGGATCTGGATCTCGCCACCTACGCGGGCAATCCGGCCAACCTCTCCCACCTTCCCGACGGGGAGCACCTCCTGGTCAGGGGGGACGTGTGCGACCGGGCCCTAGCGGACAGGCTCCTCGCCGAGCACAGGCCCAGGGCGGTGGTCCACCTGGCGGCCGAAAGCCACGTTGACCGCTCCATCAGCGGCCCGGCGGCCTTCGTCCAGACCAACATAGTGGGGACCTTCACCCTCCTGGAAGCCGCGAAGGCCCACTGGGAGTCCCTGGACGGGGTCGGCCGGGACGCCTTCAGGTTCCTGTACGTGTCCACCGACGAGGTCTACGGGAGCCTGGGCCCCGATGACCCCCCCTTCACCGAGCGCTCCCCCTGCGCCCCCAACAGCCCCTATTCCGCCTCCAAGGCGGCCGGCGACCACCTGGCCAGGTCGTATTTCAAGACCTACGGCTTCCCGGCCATGACGACCCACTGCTCCAACAACTACGGCCCCTACCAGTTCCCGGAAAAGCTCATACCGCTCATGATAATAAACGCGATTGCGGAAAAGCCGCTCCCCGTCTACGGGGACGGGCGCCAGGTGCGCGACTGGATACACGTCGAGGACCACGCGCGGGCGCTCTCCCTGGTGCTGGAACGCGGCGCCCCCGGGGAGACCTACAACGTGGGCGGCCGCTCGGAACGCGCCAACATGGAGGTCCTGGAGGGCATCTGCACCGTCCTGGACGAGACGGCGCCCCGCGCGGGCGGATTAAGGCACATCGACCTCGCGGTGCACGTGGCCGACCGCCCCGGCCACGACCGCCGCTACGCCGTGGACTCGACCAAGATAGAGGAGGAGCTCGGCTTCTATCCCAGCTACAGCTTCCCGGACGGGCTGGAGGCCGCGGTGTGCTGGTACCGCACCAACTCCCGCTGGGTGGAGTCCGTCACTTCCGGCGAGTACCGGGACTGGCTGAAGAGGCACTACGGCATGGGCGGCTGAGGGCCGCCCCTCACTCCGCGGGGCGGAAGGCCCGGCTCGCCGTCCCGCCCAGGCGCGGAAGGCGCGGCGCCCGCCGCGCAGGGGACAAGGAGGCTCCACTTGCAGGCGAAACGCAAAGGCATAATCCTCGCGGGCGGGCTCGGCACCAGGCTTTACCCCGCGACGCTCGCGGTATCCAAACAGATGCTGCCCGTCTACGACAAGCCCATGATCTATTACCCCCTCTCCACGCTGATGCTGGCTGGCATCCGCGAGATCCTCGTCATCTCCACTCCCCGCGACACCCCCGCCTTCGAGGCGCTCCTGGGGACCGGGAAGGAATGGGGCATAGAGCTCGGCTACGCCGCCCAGGCGACCCCCGGGGGACTCGCCCAGGCCATGATCATAGCCGAGGGCTTTTTGAACCGGGGGCCGTCGGCGCTCATACTGGGCGACAACATCTTCTACGGCCACGAAATGACCTCCCTCCTGAAGGAGGCCTCCGCCCAGGCGGAGGGCGCCTCGGTCTTCGCCTACCGCGTGAACGATCCCCAGCGCTACGGGGTGGTCGCCTTTGACCCCGACGGCAAGGCGGTGGATCTGGCCGAGAAGCCGGAACGGCCCCGCTCCAACTACGCCGTGACGGGGCTCTACTTCTACGACCCCATGGCCCCCGGGCTGGCGCGGACCCTCAAGCCGTCCGCCAGGGGCGAGCTCGAGATAACGGACTTGAACCGCCTCTACCTGGAAAAGGGGCTCCTTTCGGTCAAGCTCATGGGCCGCGGCTTCGCTTGGCTGGACACAGGCACCCACGAGAGCCTCCTGGAGGCCTCGCAGTTCATACAGACGATTGAGAAGCGACAGGGACTTAAGATCGCCTGCCCCGAGGAGGCGGCCTTCCGGAACGGCTGGATATCCGCGGAAGAGCTCCGCGCGCTGGGCGAGGCCATGCGTTCGAACCCTTACGGGGAGTACCTGTGCTCCGTCGCCTCGGAGTGCTGACGGGGCGCCGGGCGCCTTGCACGACGCGCGGGGATTGAACGGGCCGGCACGAAACGGGACCGGCAGCGGGAGCCGGGACGAAACACGAGCTGCCGTTGCCGCGGCGGCGGGAGCCGGGACGAAACCTCCGGAATTGGTTGCCGGGCCCGTATCAATCCGGAAAATGCGGGTCGGGCCTGATTCAAAAATGTAATGCCTCGCGTAGCTCCGAAACAGCCTCGGCTATACTACATGCGTCATAATCCCGATGCGTCACAATACCGGTGCGCCGGCCGGAATATGCAAGGTTTCCGCACCGGACGGGCGTGATTTCGCCGCGACTGGATTTTGCCGCCCCCGCCATGGGCGAAGACGGCGGCTTGCATGCCTGAGCCGTCTTTTGCCTTGGCAGTTTGAACTCCAGCTGTCATCGAAGGAAAGGCCGCCGGGCGGCTCCTAAAGATTGATTACGCCGCGAAAACCCAGCCGCACCCTTCGAATCCGGACGCTCCATGAGGGAGGAGGGGGCCACAGCTCCCCCGACGGAGGAGCCGGTTCGGGCGTATCCGGTCACGGCCTCAGGCGGGGGGCCGGTCCAGCGTCAAGCTGGAATCGAGCTTTGGGCAAGCGAGAGTGCGGGGTTCGGGGGTTCAATCCAAGGCGGCCCCGGGTTACGGGGGAGGCCGCCCTAGACCGGCTGGGGAGGCGGTCTTCAACCCCGTGAACGGATACCTGACGCCCGATGTTCCCCTCTCCTGCGGGGGACCGCCGCCGGGAATCTTCATCAACCGGCCTGGCCGCGCCCGGGAAGGCCCCGCACCCGGGCGGACCGCCACCGGGAAGGCCCCGCACCCGGGCGGACCGCCACCGGGACGGCCCCGATGCCTGGCGGACAGTCGCCGGCGGGTCCTGCCCCGGACAGGTTCAAGTCGCCCGGAAGGCCAGCGTTACAAATGGCGGGGAGCAGCCCGCCGTTTCCCATCTCCGGGATGGCATGGGATAGTATCAAACTCTTATAATTCTGAGTGTTGGGGTTATCCGTTCCCTCTCATGGACACTCCGTTCGAGGCGCCGGGCTGACGCTTTTTCCCTTCAGTGTCTGTCGGCCCTTTCTCTCATTTCATTATTTGTCCTTCCGGCGAAACCGGACTGAAGGACAGGGCCGGCGCCTGCCACGGAAACCGGGGATTGACAGTTCCTTTTTGGAGAGGCCATGACCGAAAAGCCGACCAGAACTTTTAATACCACAGGCACCTGCAATCCCCTGCGTCACTACATGCTTCCTGCCCTGCCGCGCCTCAAGGACGTGAGCGGCCTGATAGAGGGCGAATCCTATTTCATCATCCACGCTCCGCGCCAGTCCGGGAAAACCACATGCCTCAATGAGCTGACAAAAAAGATAAATTCCGAAGGCAGGTATTACGCTGTCAAGTGCTCTCTGGCTACGTTGAGGAATATCGAAGACGACAGAGAGGCCATGGGCAGGGCCGTGAACCAGATAATCGGAGGACTTGGTGACTCCGCTGTCCCCGCGCTCAGTGAGCTGGCCTTCCGGTTCAGCGACAGGCCATACATGTCCATGCCCGATATTAAGGTACGGTATCTTCTGAAAGACCTGTGCAACGCCCTGGACAGGGAGCTTGTGGTCTTCTTCGATGAGGC
>JAIRZX010000272.1 GCA_031267005.1 Deltaproteobacteria bacterium | reverse complement strand
CTGATCCCTTAATGACCTCCGTCAGGACTTGGCCGCCGCGGGTTCCGCGCCCGTCAGCCCCGCGTTCCGGCTCGGCTTCTCCCGGTTCGGCTTCGTCTGAATAGGGTTTTTCCGGTTTCGGATCGTCTGGAGGGGTCCTGGAGGTCAAGCGGGCGTCCTCGGGCGGCCGAAGCCGGCGGCGTCCGACAGCCGCGCTAAGCCGCAAAAAAAACCCGGCGGAGCCGGGGCTGGCGTACGGGAAAGGGGCGGAGGCGGCTCTCGGAGGGGGCGGGGCTTGCGCCTGCGGGGGGTCAGCTCAGGACCAGGCGGTCGGATACGGCGGCGGGCACGGCGGGGTTCGCGGCGTGGAAGTGGTGTATCAGATCCTGCACGGTCAGGCGGGACTTCTCCTCGGCGCTGAAGTCCAGGATTACGGAGCCCCGGTGCATCATGATGAGCCTCTGGCCGTAGGCGAGCGCCTGCTGCATGTTGTGGGTTATCATGATGGCGGTGAGCTTGTCCTGCTCGATGATGTCGCAGGTGAGCTTCATGACCAGCCCGGCGGTGCGGGGGTCGAGGGCCGCCGTGTGCTCGTCGAGGAGCAGGAGGGTGGGGCGCACCAGGGTGGCCATGAGGAGCGTGAGCGACTGCCTCTGACCGCCGGAAAGAAAACCGGCCGGGTCGCCCAGGCGCTTTTCCAGGCCCAGATCGAGGCGAGTAAGCACGTCCCTGTAGCGGGACCGCTCGGCGCGGGTGACTCCGGCGCGGAGGGTCCTTCGCTTGCCCCGGCGCTGGGCGAGCGCCATGTTCTCCTCTATCGTCATGGTCGCGCAGGTGCCGCTCAAGGGGTCCTGGAAGACGCGGCCTACGTGCTTGGCTCGCTTGTACTCGGGCCAGGCCGTGATGTCGGTGCCGTCCAGCACTATGCGGCCCTCTTCGGGGATGGCCGCGCCCGCTATGCAGCCCAGGAGCGTGGACTTGCCCGCGCCGTTGGAGCCTATGACGGATATGAACTCGCCGGTCTCGACGTTGAGGTCCAGGCGGTTCAAGGCCCTCACCTCGTTCACGGTGCCCTTGGCGAAGTATTTTGACAAGCCCCTTATCTTCAGCATTTTGGCACGGTCCCGTCCGGCGCGGCGCGACCCGGCGGGCTCCCTTCTGTCGCTGAGCGCTCCGGCGCCTTCAGATCCGGCGCGGAGCGGCCCGGGGCGACCGTCAACGGCGCGGCGCGCTCCGGCGCGGCAGGGCCTGGCACGGTACGAAGGGGCATGTCAGCCCTTTCCGGCCTTTCCGCCGCCCTTCTCGCGGATGGACTGGCGGAGCCTCGGGATCACCAAGGCGCACACGACCAGCGCGGCGGTGAGGAGCTTCAGGTCCGAGGGCTCGAAGCTGCGGCCCGCCACCTTGAAGCTCAACGCCGCGGCGATGGCCAGGCGGTAGATGACCGAGCCGAGCACTACGGAGATTATAATGGTCGTGATGCGGCGGCTGTTGAATATGGTCTCGCCGACCACGATGGAGGCGAGGCCGGCCACTATGGTGCCCACGCCCATTCCGACGTCCGCCGTGCCCTGGTTCTGGGCAATGAGCGCTCCGGAGAGCGCCACCAGGGCGTTGGAGATGCCCACTCCGGTGATGACGGTGAAGTGGGTGTTAACCCCCAGGCTGGTTATCATCTTGGGGTTCGCGCCGGTGGCCAGGAGCGCCTGGCCGTATTCGGTGCGGATGAGCCAGACGAGGATCGAGACTACCACGAACACCAGCAATATGAAGAGGATGTTCGAGACCAGAAACGGCGAGACGTTCAATGACCTGATGGGGTCGAATACCGTGGGCATGCCCAGGAGGGCGATGTTGGGCCTCCCCCCCATGACCCTGATGTTCACGCTGTACAGCGCCGTCATGGTCAGGATGGAACTCAGCAGGTGGAGGATCCTGAGCTTGGTAGTCAGGAACCCGGTCACCGTCCCGGCCATGAAGCCTGCGGCCATGGCGGGGACGAGGGCCAGGTAGGGGTTCAGGCCCTTGGTGATGCAGACGGCGGAAACGGCAGCCCCGAGGGTGAGGCTGCCGTCCACCGTTAGGTCCGGGAAGTCGAGGACCCTGAAGGTCAGGTAGACCCCCAGGGCCATGAGGCCGTAGACGAGCCCGAGCTCTATGGCCCCCGCGAAAGCGTAAAGGCTCACTTTTCGATGTTTTCGCTGGCCCTGGAAACGACCGGCGCGGGGATGGCCAGATCCACCTTGGCGGCGTAGGCGGTGTTGACGATGAGCATGAAGTCGGTCTGCTCCTCGACCGCGAGTTCGGAGGGCTTGACGCCGTCCTTCAAGATCCTGGCGGCCATGCGTCCGGTCTGGCGGCCCAGCTGGTAGTAGCTGATGGAGAGGACCGCCGCGCCGCCCTTGCGCACGGAGTCGTCCTCGGCCGGGTAGATGGGGATCTTGTGGTCGAGGCTCACCTTGATGACGGCTTCGATGCTGGAGATGACGGTGTTGTCGGTGGGCAGGTAGATGGCGTCCACCTTGCCGATGAGGCTCTGGGCCGCGACCATGACGCCGGCCGTGTCGGCGGTGACGGCCTCGACGAGCGTCAGGCCGTTGGCGGCCGCCGCGCGGCGGGCGAGCTCGACCTGCACGACCGAGTTGCTCTCGCCGGCGTTGTAGATGATCCCGATGTTTTTGGCGGCGGGCTGGATTTCCTTGATGAGGGCCAGCTGGGCCGAGACGGGGTTCAGGTCCGTGGTGCCGGTGACGTTGCCGCCGGGGGCGCTCAAGGAGGCCACGAGCTTGGCGTCGACCGGGTCAGTCACCGCGGTGAACAGGATCGGCGTGTCCTTGACGCGCTGGGCCGTAATCTGGGCGGACGGGGTGGCCACCGCGAGGATCAGGTCGGGCTTCTCGTCAACTATCTGGTTTACTATCTGTGTAACGGTCGGCATGTCGGCCTGGGCGTTGTGCTCGTTGTAAGTGACTTCGAGGCCGAGCTCGGCCAGTTGCTCCTTGAACCCGCGCACCGACTCGTTGAGCGACGGGTGCTCTACGAACTGGTTGATGGAGACGGTGTAGGCCTGGGCTCCCGAGGCCAGCCCGAAGGCCGATACGCACGAGGCGACGATGAGGCTGAGAAAGGTTTTCATGTTGGTAAACCGCCGCAAGGCGTCCTGGCGAAGACCCCCGCGGCGCCTCCGTTGTCTGTTGTTTTGGCTCCCGCCACGCGCAGGGCGCGGGGGGGCGGAAAAGCTCCGGGCGTCCCGCCGGGCCGGGCGGGTTCCGTGCTTGGACTGTGAGGTTCCCCTGAATTCTAACGCCGAACTATAAGCGATTTAGGACGTTTTAGTCAACACGGGAGCGGGCCCCCCGCGGGCCCCGTTTTCCGCCCCGGGGCAGTCCCGGGGCCGTTTCGGGGCCGTTTCGGGACGGGGGGCGGCCGAGTTCCGACGGAGGGGGCGCCTAAGGGGGCGGGCGCGCGGCGGAACGCCGGCTCGGGAGGGCCGGGCCCGGCCGTCCGGGCAGGGGCGGCCGCCGCGCCCGTCCCGGCGGGGAAGCCGTGCCGGCACGGCGCCAACGGAGGCCACTATATGCCGATCTCCAGGCTGGGGGGCACCTAAACTGCCCCCAAACTACTCCAAACTACCTCAAACTACCCCAAACAATCCGACA